>NZ_JBHUIY010000014.1:0-95606 GCF_042683125.1 Phaeospirillum tilakii | reverse complement strand
CGCCGCGGCCGCCCGCCGCCGCGCCCGCCGCCGCCGCCGCGCCGACCCTGACCCTCGACATCCCGCCCGGACTCGCCGCCGATCCGGCGGCCCAGCGCTTCGCCGCCCTGCGCGCGCTGGCCGAGGCCGGCGCGGTCGGCGCCGACGACGCCGAAACCCGGCGTAACGCCAATCTCGGCGCCCTGCTGCCCTACGACCAGCCGCCGCCCGCCGCCGGGCTCGACCAGCCGGCGCCGGTGGCGGAGATGGCCGCCCGTCTGGCCCAACTGGCCGGGCAGCCCGGCGGCATCGGCGAACGCGACCTGCTGCTCGACCGGCTGCTGCCGGCGGCGCCGCGCCAGCGCGCTTTGCCGCCGCCGCGCGACCCGGCGGCGTTGCAGCGCGACCGCGACCGCACCGGTACCCTGTCCGGGCTGGGCCTGATCAGCCCGGAGGAAGCGGCGCGCGAACGGGCGGCGATCGCGGCGATCGAACAGAGCCAGCCGACCCGGCTGACCCCGCCGGCCGCGCCCGCGGCCCAACCGGCCCACGCCAAACCGGCTCATGCCAAGCCCGCCCACGCCAAGCCGGCCCACGCCAGACCGGCCGGGGACAAACCGGCCCGGGCCAAGGCCGCCCCGGTTCCGCCTGCGGTCACGGCCGAGGCGGCGGCCGAGGCCAAGCCGGCCGAGGCGCCGGGCGGCGCCATTCCCGCTGGCGGCAAGGGGCCGGTCGGAGTACATCTGCTGTCGATGGCCAGCCCATCGACCACCGACATGGCGGTGGCGGCGCTGAAACGGGACAACCCGGAACTGGCGGCGCTGACCTTCAAGGCGGTCAAGACGGTGATTCCCGACCTCGGGACCACCTACCGGCTGCTGGCCGGGCCTATCGCGCCCGCCGAGGCCGAAAGCCTGTGTCGCACCCTCAGGACCCGGGGACAGTCCTGTGTGGTCAGCGACTTCGACGACCATTGAGCGCGGCACCCCGGGCGGGGGCCCGACGCGGAGGGAGAGACGAGATGACCGATTATTCTGCTCAAGTGCGTGAGGATTTCGTGGCGGTGGACGGCACCGTCACCCGCCTGTTCGCCGACATCGTCGAGATCAAGACCGCCAGCGGCGCCGCCGTGCGCTACCGCGCCGAAAAGGCGGTGCCGCGGCTGCGGCTCGGCCAGTCGATCGTGATCATCGCCCGCAAGGAGAGCGACGAGGCCGCGCTGGTGCTGAACCGCACCACCCGCAAGACCCTGCGGCTCGAATCCTCGCTGCGCGGCACCGCGATGTCGAAATACGTCGCCGGCCTCAGCCTGTACGCGCTCGGCGCGGTGGCGTTCTTCGCCGGGGTGCTGCCGCCGGTGGCGGCGACCTGGGGCGGGCTGGCCCTGTTCGCGGCCGGGCTCGGGGTGATCGTGCTGACCCCGGTGCGCGACGACGGCGCCTATGCCGATGCCTTCGACGCCTTCGTCGCCGAGCTGTGGGGCGCCGCCCCGGCCGGAGCCGGCGCGGCGATCCTGCGCGGCTCGTCGTTCCGCTGACGGGACGGGGCGCGGCCCGGCCGGGCCGCCGCCGCCATCGAGCAAACCGGAAGGGGCCGGTGGCGCTGCCACCGGCCCCTTTCGCGCCTCAGCGGGCGCTGCCGCTGCGGCGGGGTTTGACCTCCAGCCGCGACCAGGGCACGCGCGGACGGCAGGAGGACAGCCCGTCCCGCACCATCCGCTCGACCCGGTGACGCAGCCGGGGCAGCCGGTGCAGATCGACCAGCCGCCGCCGCAGGAAGGCCCAGGTTTCGACCGACCCTTCCGACGTGTCATCCAGCCAGAAGAACAGGGTGGCGGAATAGAGCGCCGCGACCGAGCCGCGCTTGGTCGCCCAGGCGAGGTCGTGGCTCTGGTCGCCGACCGCCCGCCACAGCGCGTCGGCGGTGCCCCAGCCCAGCCGGGCCGCCAGCGGCAGATTGGCCGGCAGCGCCAGCAGGGCGACGCCGCGCCGGATCGCCTCGCGCTGGGCGGCCCAGGGTTCCAGCCGCAGCCGGATCGCGGCGAACACCCGTTCATCGGTCTTGCCGCCGCGCGGTCCGGCGGCGGCGAAATCGGCCTCCATCCGCCGGTCGCCGAGATCGATGAAATGGGCCAGCGCCTCGACCGGCCCGCCGGGGAACAGCCGCAGCGCCGCCGAGGCGGCCAGACCGAGTTCCTGCGCCGCTTCGGCCAGCGCCGCCGGCGACCAGCCGTCGAAGGCGACATGCGGCAGCGCCGCCAACACCAGATCGTCGCGTTTGCCGCGGGGATCGCTCTGCATCACCCAAGCCCCTTCCCAACCAACCGTCACTGTGATATCAAGCGCCTTCCCGGACGGCAGCGATGCCGTGCGATCGGGATGACTTTCCAAGCGTAGAGGAGCGGTGGCGAAACGTGCAAGTACTCGTTCGTGACAACAACGTCGATCAGGCCCTGAAGGCGCTCAAGAAGAAGATGCAGCGCGAAGGGGTGTTCCGCGAAATGAAGCTGCGCCGGAACTACGAGAAGCCGTCCGAGCGTCGCGCCCGGGAAAAGGCCGAGGCCGTGCGCCGCGCCCGCAAGCTGGAGCGTAAGCGGCTCGAACGCGAAGGGTTCTAACCCTTCGCCTGACTCGCGCGCGGCCCCGTTCAGGCGGAGCCGTCACGTCGCCGGGGTTCGTTTCCCCCGGTTATCGCGCGCCAGCCGCAAGCTTCGTCGCATACGTCCCCCCGCACTCCGCCGGTTCGCCGGTCGGGGCCGGGTTGGGGCGGTGTGCGCTTTTTTTTGTTTTTCACGCCCCGGGTCACCACCCGTCCGGGCGCTTTTTGTGTTGCCGTGACGCCAAAGGGAGCGGGGTCCAGGGGCCTTGCGGCCCCTGGCGGGCGCGGGCGGAGCCCGCCTGCTCAGCGCAGCGCGGCGAGTTCGGCCAGCAGGGGATCGATTTCGCCGACCAGAACGGCGAGATCGCGATGGGCGTCGCGCATGGTGCCGGCATCGGGACAGGGATGGCCGCCCATCCGGTTGGCCTGCAACATCCGGAGCGCGGCGGCAACCGACTGGCCGCGCACGAAACCGGCGACATGGGCCACCCCGCCGTAATGACGGGCCAGCGCCCCGGCCAGATCCGGCGGCAGCAGACCGATCCCGGCCTGGGCGGCGCGCCAGCCGGCATCGAAGCCGGCCAGGGCCAGCACGGCGGCGACGAACGACACCCCGGCCTCGGCGTTGGGCGGCGCGACCAACTGGGCGAAGGCGTCACGGCGGGCGGCCAGTTCGACCGCGAGGGTGGCGGCGACGGCGCGGCGGCGACGGGCGTCGTCCTGACGGCGCAGCGCCAGCAGGGTCAGCAGCCCGACCAGCCCGGCGAGGATCGCCCCGACCAGCAGCGCCGCCGCCTGGAGCCACACCGCCGCCAGCGGATCGCCGGCCGGCGCGGCCGGCGGCACCGGGACGGGCGCCGGGGCGACCGGCTCCGGCGCAACCGGCACGGGCGGAACGGGCACGGTCTGGACGGGTTCGGGCGCGACGGGCACGGGCGGGGCCGGTTCGGCGGCCGGCGGCGCGGCGGTCTGCACCGCCGGGGCGGCGGGCGCGGCGGCCCCGTCGGGGGCAGCGGCCGGAGCCGGCTCGACCGCCTCGGCGACCGGGGCGGCGGCGGCGGCGGGGTCCTCGGCCCGGAGCGAACCGGGCAGCAGCAGGCCGAGAGCCAGCATCAGGACGGCGACATTGCGCATGGATCCCCCATCAAGCAGACTGGGGCGAAGCCCGGGCGGGCCACCATAGACGAGGTTCGGCACGGCGCAAAGCTCCGGCGGCAGGAAAGGATACGGCGGCGATGAGCATCCGCAATCTCTCCCACCTGTTCGACCCCAAGGCGGTGGCGGTGATCGGCGCCTCGGAACGGCCGCTGTCGGCCGGGGCGGTGGTGATCCGCAACCTGCTGACCGGCGGCTTCAAGGGGCCGATCATGCCGGTCCATCCCGACCTGCGCGCGGTGTCGGGAGTGCTGGCCTATCCCCGCATCGACGCGCTGCCGCTGGTGCCCGACCTCGCGGTGCTGTGCACCCCGGGGGCGGCGGTGCCCGAACTGCTCGACCAGCTCGGCCGGCTCGGCACCCGCGCGGCGGTGGTGATCGCCACCGACGTCGAGCGCCCTGCTTTGCTCGCCGCCGCCCGGCCGCATGGGCTGCGGGTGCTGGGCACCGGCAGCCTGGGGATCCTGGTGCCGCGCATCGGTCTCGCCGCCAGTTTCTCGCGCCAGCCGGCCCTGCCCGGCAAGGTGGCGCTGGTGTCGCAATCGGGCGCGCTGTGCGGGGCGCTGCTCGACTGGGCCCGGCCGCACGGGATCGGCTTTTCCCATTTCATCAGCCTGGGCGCCGGCGACGACATCGATTTCGCCGACGTGCTCGATTACCTCGCCAATGACGACCAGACCCGGGCGATCCTGCTCTACATCGAACAGATCCGCCGCCGGGGCGATCTGGTCGGCGCCGCCCGCGCCGCCGCCCGCAACAAGCCGCTGCTGCTGGTACGGGTGCCGGAACATCCCGACCTGCGCCGCCCCGGCGCCTTCCTGGCCGAGACGCTGGCGACGCCGGAGGAATGCTTCGACGCCACCGTGCGCCGCTCGGGCGCGCTGCGGGTCGGCGACATCGACGAGATGTTCGGCGCGGTCGAGACCCTGGCGCGCGGCCGGGTGATGGCCGGCAAACGGCTGGCGGTGGTGTCGAACGGCGGCGGGGTGGCGATGATGACCCTGGCCGAGATGGGGGCGCCGGGCGATCCCCGCCTCGCCGGGCTGGCCGAGGAGACCCGGGCCAAGCTGGCGGCGCGGCTGCCGGCCGGCAGCCGGATCGGCAACCCGCTCGATCTCGGCCTCGACGCCGACCCGCGCCGCTATGGCGACGCGGTGCGGGTGCTGATCGAAAGCGCCGCCGCCGACGCGATCCTGGTGATCCACGCCCCCAACGCGATGGCCGACCCGGTCGAGATCGCCGAGGCGGTGATCGAGGCCCAGCGCGGCCATCCCGGCACGGTGCTGACCGCCTGGATGGGCGAGGAATCGGTCGCCCCCGCCCGCCAGCGTTTCGCCGCCGCCGGGGTCGCCACCTACCCCACCCCCAGCGCGGCGGTGCGCTCGTTCCGCCAGATGGTGCAGTACCGGCGCAACCAGACCATGCTGACGGAAACCCCGCCGTCGCAATGGGAGGGCTTCGCCGAGGCGCGGATCGCGGCGCGGCCGATCATCGAACGCGGCCTCGCCGCCCCGGGCGGGCTGCTGGGCGACGACCAGACCCGCGCCTTGCTCGCCGCCTACGGCATCCCGATCCAGCCGGCCACCCAGGCCGCCACCCCCGACGAGGCGGCCCAGGCCGCGACCCGGCTCGGCTTCCCGGTGACGCTGACCCTCGACCGCCCCGACATCGCCCGCCGGGGCGAGGCCGGCGCGATCGCCCTCGGCCTGGAGACGGCGGCGGCGGTGCGCACCGCCGCGCTGGAACTGCGCCGCCGGGTCAGTTGCGTCCATCCCGACGCCGAACAGGCCGGCTTCACCCTGCAACGCTCGCTGCTGCGGCCGGATGCCCGGCTGCTGTTCGCCGGGATCGCCTGCGACGGGCTGTTCGGCCCGGTGGTGGTGTTCGGCGAGGGCGGCCGGGTGGTCGAGGTGCCGCGCGACCACACCGTCGGCCTGCCGCCGCTCAACCTGCCGCTGGCGCGCAGCATCATCAGCCGCACCCGCATCGCCCGCCTGCTGAAGGCCAGCGACGGCCGCCCCGCCGCCGACCGCACCGCCGTGGCCGAACTGCTGGTGCGGCTGTCGCGGATGCTGGTCGACAATCCCGAGATCGTCGCCTGCGACATCAACCCGCTTTATGCCGACCATCACGGGGTGGTGGCGCTCGACGCCCGGATGCGGGTCGCCCCCTGGCGCAACGACGAAAGCCGCCGCTTCTCGATCCTGCCCTACCCCGCCGAGCTGGAGGAGGATGCGACCCTGCGCGACGGCAGCCCGATCCGGCTGCGGCCGATCCGCCCCGAGGACGAGCCGGCCCATGCCGAGCTGATCGCGCGGATGACGCCGCAGGACCTGCGGATGCGCTTCTTCGGGCTGGTGCGCGAGGTCCAGCATTTCCAGCTCGCCCGGATGACCCAGATCGATTACGACCGCGAGATGGCCTTCGTCGCCACCCGCGACCTGGAAGGCGGCGGGTTCGAGACCCTCGGCGTGGTGCGGACGGTGATCGACCCCGACAACCAGCGGGCCGAACTGGGGATCCTGGTGCGCTCCGACCTCAAGGGCACCGGGCTGGGCCGCACCCTGCTCGACAAGATCATCCGCTACCAGCGCCACCGGGGCACCCGCCAGATCTTCGCCCAGATCATGGCCGAGAACATCCCGATGCTGCGGCTGTCACGCGCCGCCGGCTTCCGCCCCTGCCCGTCGGGTGAACCCGACGTGCTGGAACTGGCGCTCGACCTCAACCCGGCCCCCGCCGCGCCGTGACGTTACGCGGGCTCTGCCCGCGCGCTTTGCGCGCACACCATGATGTTATGCGGGCTCTGCCCGCACCCGCCAAGGGCCGAAGGCCCTTGGATCCCTTTCCGTGCCCTTCGCGCGGCAAACATCAGCACCCAGGCGGACAGGCCGCTCCGCGCCCGCCCACCCCGTCAGGCGCCGAGCCGGGTGACGACGTGGCGCCAGAACAGCCCGCTGCCGTAATGTTCGAGGAAATAGCGGCGGCCGGCGGCGGCGATGCGGCGGCGCAGATCCTCCCGCTCCAGAAAGAACCGGCTGAAGGCGATCAGCTGGTCGATGTTGGCGACCGGGACGTAATGGACGAACGGCACCATGAAATCGTCGATCGGGCTGCCGACCTCGTAGAACAGCAGGCATTCCGACAGGATCGCCTCGAAGGTGCGGCCGGTCAGGATCGATTCGCCCTCGGCGACGGTGCCGTTGCTGAAGACGAATTTCGCCCGGCCCATCCGAGCCAGATAGTCCTCGCTCGACAGGGCGTTGCAGCGCCGGCGGTCGTGGAACATCGCATCGACCGGCACGCCCCCGGCCAGCAGCCCCGCCAGCCACACATGGCGGTCGCGCCAGGGCGAGCCGAGGCAATTGACCCCAGCGGTCTTTTCCGCCTCGGGGTGGAAGGCGTCCTCGGCAAACGGCAGGCAGGGGACGGCGAGGCAATCCTCCCGCCCCAGCAGGTGATGGGTCAGGTCGTGGAAGGTGACGAACAGGTCGGCGGCCGGCGCCCATTCCCCCACGTAATTATAAAGGGCGTCGTAGCAATCCGGGATCACCACCAGGAGGCGGAAGCCGAACCGCCGCCGCAGCTCGACCAGATGCTCCGGGGTGATCGTCATCGCCGAGGGTTTGAAATTGCCGTCGATGCAGACGATGTCGGGCCGGGATTCGGCGAGAAAACGGGCGAGATCGTCGAGCGCCGCCGCCAGCGGCCGGGCCGGGGCCGGCTTGTCGCGCGAGACGGTGTGGTCGTAGAGGATCTCGTCGGCCGGAAAAACGGCGGTGGAGAATCCGGCCGCGGCGGCGGAGCGGGGCATGTGGAAGAAGAAATCGGACTCGATGAAGTCCGGGTTGCAGATGATGTGGCGCGACAGCAGGAAGGCCACCACGGTTCGCGCCGGAGCAGCCCCGGCCGGCCAGGCCGCCGCCGGGGCGTGAACATCGGCCCGGCGCGGCGGCGGGGTCTGGCCCCGGCTCCACGCCTCCTCGTGACAGCGCAGCAGGGCTTCGATCACCCCGCGCTGTTTGTCGGTCAGCGCCTCGCCCGCGCGTCCGAGCAGCGGGCATTCGCGGAAAATCTCCCCCCGCCCGGCATTGAGCGCCTGGAGCAGGGCGAGTTGCAGCGATTTGACCGAGATCTGCGACAGGTCCTGGTCGATCCCGGGATGCGCCGCCAGCAAATGCCGCATCAGCCACACCGCCCGGCGGTGATCCCCCTGCAACGCGGCCAGCACCGCTTGGTCGAAGGAGATCGACAGGGGTTGGGCAAGCATCGACACCCCATTCGTGAAAGGGATAAAAGCCGCCTTCCTTTCTACCATGGGCCGCGCCGGGCGAACAGGGAGGACGGGCGCGGCCGGTGTGGGCGAAGCCCACCCATGCGGCGTTCGCTCCCCGCCCGCCGTCCGCCGCCGCGCATTCCGCTTCCGGCCCACGGGCGACGGTGCTAGCCTCCGAGCCCTTCCGGCTTGGCCCGGAAGGCCACGAGACATCGCCAGGGAGCCTTTTCTCATGTCCGCCGCCGTACAGGCCCAACCCAACACCCGTCTGCTCCTGTCGGGCAACGACGCCATCGCCCGGGGGGTGTGGGAAGCCGGAGCCACCATCGCCGCCGCCTATCCCGGGACCCCCTCGACCGAAATCCTCGAGACCCTGGCGCTGTACCCGGATCTCTACGCCGAATGGTCGGTCAACGAGAAGGTGGCGCTGGAAGTCGCGATCGGCGGCTCGATGTCGGGAGCGCGGTCGTTCTGCGCGATGAAGCATGTCGGGCTCAACGTCGCCTCGGACGCGCTGATGACCATCACCGTCAGCGGGGTGGTCGGCGGGCTGGTGATCGCGGTCGCCGACGATGTCGGGATGAGTTCGTCGCAGAACGAGCAGGATTCGCGCTACTGGGGCCGCTTCGCCCATCTGCCGATCCTTGAGCCGGCGGATTCGCAGGAAGCCTACGAGATGGTCAAGCAGGCGTTCGACCTGTCCGAGGCCTGCAACACCCCGGTGCTGCTGCGGCTGACCACCCGGGTCTGTCACGTCAAGGCGGTGATCGGGGTCGGCAGCCGGGTGGCGCGCCAGCCCACCGGCTTCACCCCCGACCCGCGCCGCTGGGTGATGGCCCCGGCCAACGCCAAGGGATTGCTGCCGGCCCAGATCGCCCGCGAGGACAAGCTGCGCGCCCTGGCCGAGACCTCGGACCTCAACCGGATCGAGGACGGTCAGGACCACCGCATCGGCTTCGTCACCTCCGGCCCGGCCTATCTGCATGTGCGGGAATGCTTCCCCAACGCCCCGGTGCTGAAGCTCGGCTTCACCTATCCGCTGCCGGTCGGGCTGGTGAACAAGTTCGCCGCCACCGTCGGCCATCTGGTGGTGGTCGAGGAGACCGAGCCGCTGATCGAGAACGAGCTGCGCGCCGCCGGGATGACCAAGCTGCACGGCAAGGACCTGCTGCCGCGCCTGGGCGAGCTGACCCCGGCCGTGCTGATGCCGGCGGTGCACGGGCTGGTGGGCGAACCGCTGCCGGCCGGCGCGGTCTATCCCAGCAGCAACCCGTTCCCGCGCCCGCCGACGATGTGCCCGGCCTGTCCGCACATGGGGGTGTATTTCTCGCTGTCGCGGCTGCGCAAGCAGGTGCTGATCTCGGGCGACATCGGCTGTTACACCCTGGGCGCCGGCCAGCCGTGGAACGCGCTCGACACCACCATCTCGATGGGCGCCTCGATGGGCATCGCGCTTGGGATGGACAAGGCGCGCGGCGAGGCCGGGCGCGACAAGGCGGTGGTGGCGGTGATCGGCGATTCGACCTTCCTGCACATGGGAATGCAGGGGCTGCTCGACATCGTCTACAACCGGGGCAACGTCACCGCGATCATCCTCGACAACCGCACCACCGGGATGACCGGCGGCCAGCACCATCCCGGCACCGGCAAGCGGCTGACCGGCGAGGAGGCGCCGCGCATCGACTTCGCCAAGCTGGTCGAGGCGCTGGGCGTCGCCCCCGAGCGGATCCGCACCGTCGATTCCTACCTGCTGCCGGTGGTCTACAAGACCATCAAGGAAGAGATCGCGGTGCCCGGCCCGTCGGTGATCATCACCACCCGGCCCTGCGTGCTGTCGGAATTCTTCGAGCGTCAGCCGGCCTACCGGGTGATCGACGAGAGCTGCACCGGCTGCGGCAACTGCCTCAAGGTCGGCTGTCCGGCGATCTCGGTCAAGCGGACCGAGGCCCGCACCCGCAGCGACGGCAGCACCGCCGAACTGAAATACGTCACGATCGATGGGGCGATGTGCACCGGCTGCCGGATGTGCGTCGAATCCTGCGGGCCGAAGGCGATCGCCCCGGCCCAGCCGGTCGCGACCGCTTAATTCTGGAGACAGGTGCTCCCACCATGACCGACGTAATCACCAACATCCTGATTTGCGGCATCGGCGGCCAGGGCGTGATGACCGCCGCCGAGATCCTGGCCCAGACCGCGATGGCCCAGGGCTTCGACTGCAAGAAATCCGAAATCGCCGGCATGGCCCAGCGCGGCGGCGTGGTCACCAGCCACGTCCGCTTCGGCCGCAAGGTGTGGTCGCCGGTGATCACCCCCGGCACCGCCGACCTGCTGGTGGCGTTCGAACTGGCCGAAAGCTCGCGCTGGGCCGACCATCTCCGCCCCGGCGGGGTGGCGATGGTCAACACCATCCGCCTCGCCCCGCCGGTGGTGTCGTCCGGCCTCTACAAATACCCGGCCGACCCGCTGGCGCAGATGCGCGCCGCCGGGGTGCCGGTGATCGAGGTCGATGCCGGCAGCATCGCCCGCGAGCTGGGCAACCTGCGGCTGGTCAACACCATCATGCTGGGGGCGATCGCCGACCACCTGCCCTTCCCCGCCCCGCTGCTGGAGGAACAGATCGTCGGCCGCTTCCGCGAGCGCAAGCCGGCGATGGTCGAGATCAACCAGCGCGCCTTCGCGGCCGGTCGCGAAGCCGCCCGCCGCGCCGCCGCCCCGGTGGCCGCCGCCGGCTGAGGTCCCAGGCGGGCTGCCGCCCGCGCGCTTCGCGCGCAAACATGCGAAGGTGAGGCGGGCTGCCGCCCGCCGCACCCGCTTGGAGGCTGACGCCTCCAAACCTCCCCTCTTTTTCGAAAACAAAGGGGGTCCGGGGCATCGCCCCGGCCGGGTGCGGGCGGGAGCCCGCCTAACGCATAGCCATGGCGTGTGAAATCCCCCCGACCCGAGGCCGGGGCGGCGGCGCCACCCGGGTCCGGTTGCGGCCGTCGCGCTTGGCCCGCAACAAGGCGGCGCCGGCCCGTTCCAGGGTATCCCCCGGCGGTTCGTCGTGCAGCCCGATCGCGTCGGCCAGACCAATGCTGACCGGCACCGCCGGATCGTCGGCGACCTCGCCCGGCGCCGCCAGGGTCAGGCGCAGGGTTTCGGCCAGGGCCAGCGCGTCGCCCAGGCCGCTCGCCGCCAGCAGCACCGCGAACTTGTCGCTGCCCAGCCGGGCGGCGCGGCTGCCGGGCGGCAGCAACCGGGCCAGGGTCTGCGCCACCCGAACCAGCGCCGCCTCGGCCGAGTCGGCGCCCGCCGTTTCCTCCAGCCGGTGGAAATGGTCGATATCCAGCACCAGCAGGCAGCCGCGATCGTCGCGCCGCCCCCGCGCCCCGACGGCACGCAGATCGGCGAACAACGCCGCGACCAGAAACGGATCGCATTCGAGCAAAGGCAGGGCCTGTCCCATCCTACGCGCTCCCCGAAGCGGAAGCCGACCGGGCGATCAGCCGCACCCAGATGTCCGGGGCGACATTGCCGCCGATCGCCAGGTGGCGGCCGTCGAGATCAAGCAGGATCGCCCCGCCCGGGCCATGCCCGGCCAGCCGGCACACCCGGCCGGGAATCAGCCCGGCGGCGGTGAGTTGATCGATTTCGCGCCCAGCCCCCCGCACCGCCACCACCCGCACCGTCCCCCCGCTGCGCACCGTCCCGAGCGGCATCGCCCGCACCGTCTGATCCACGCTCATCCCGCCTCCTGCGTCCCCGGGCCGGGATCGAGGCGATAGCCGCGCTTGCCCGACCGTTTGACCGCGTACATCGCCGTATCGGCCCGTTTGATCAGCTCGGCCGCCGGCTGGCCGCCGTCGCCGAGGGCGATTCCAATGCTGGCCGACACCGTCAGCAGCCCGCCGGCGAACGGCACCGGCCGCGACACCTGCTCGACCAGATGGCCGGCGACGCGGCGCACCCCGGCCTCGCCGCCCTCGGCGTCGAGCGGGGCCAGCAGCACGACGAATTCGTCGCCGCCGAGGCGGGCGACCAGATCGCCGACCCGCAGCGCGGCGGTCATCCGCCGGGCGATCTCGCACAGCAGCGCGTCGCCGGCATCGTGGCCGTTGCGGTCGTTGACCGCCTTGAAGCCGTCAAGGTCGATCAGCAGCACCGCGACGCGGTGGCCGGCATGGCGGGCGGCGGCCAGGGCGGATTCGAGGCTTTCCTCGAACATCCGCCGGTTGGGCAGGCCGGTCAGCGGGTCCTGGTTGGCCTCGCGCAGGATCCGGGCCTCCTGGCGCTTGCGTTCGGTGATGTCGAAATAGAACCCGACCAGGAAGCCGCCGCCAGCCTCGGCGCTGACCCGGGTGATGCTGAGCCACACCGCATAGGGGGTGCCGTCCTTGTGGCGGTTCCACACCTCGCCGCACCACAGCCCCTCGCGCTCGACCGCCTGCCGGATCGCGCCGTGAAAGGCCGGGTCGTGATGGCCCGAACGCAGCATGCTGACCGGCCGGCCGACGATGTCGGCGCTTTCGAGGCCGGACAGGCGGGAAAAGGCCGGATTGACGATGATCACCGTGCCGGCGAGATCGGCGACCACGATCGCCTGCGGCGACCATTCCACCACCGCCGCCGCCAGCCGGCGGCTTTCCTCGGCATGGCGGCGCTCGCGGATGTCGCGGAACACCACCACCGTGCCGGTCACCCGGCGGGCTTCGACGATCGGGGCGGCCACCAGTTCGATCGGGATCGCGTCGCCGGCCGGGCCGCGCAGGGTCGCCTCGACCCGCTCGCTCCGGCCGCTGCCCGCCCCGCCCGCCGCCGGCAGGGTGGCGAGAAAGGGGAACAGCTCGACCCCGCGCCGGCCCAGGCTGTGCCGCTCGCCATGGCCGCTCAGCCGCTGCGCCGCGCGGTTGAGGAAGGTCACCCGCCCGTCGCGGTCGAGCCCGAGCAGCCCGTCGGCCACCGACTCGAACACCGCCGCGTTGAGGGCGGCGACCGGTTCGGCCCCGCCGTCCGCCGCCGCGCCGCCGGATCGCCCCCGCCACCCCGCCAGCCAGCCCGCCAGCCGGCGGCGCAGCCGGGCCGGGGCGGCTTTCTCCAACTCCATCCGCATGATTCCTGCCTCGGTCCCGGTTGGCTCCGGGGCACGCCCTCCTTGAGATGATGTTGCGAGTTATTCTCAACATGCCGAGATTGTCAATCCCTTCCTGCCCGGCGGCGCGGACACCACCTCTTTTAGGTTGTATCTGCGACATCAATACAAACGAATAGGATTTTTCGGCGCCCCCTTAAGCTTTTTTCCTGGCGGTCGCGGCGTTTTCTCCCGTCTTCACCGCAGTGACAGCGGGCGCGTTCGGGGCTAGGCTTGACCATCGTCTCGCCCGTCAGCCGGGAGGACAGCCTTGATGCTCGCCCCGCCTTCGCTCGATCTGCTGAAGATCCTGATCGTCGATGATCAGGATTTCGTCCGTGCCGTCGTCCGCAAGATGCTGACCCAGATCGGGATCGCCACGGTGGTCGAGGCCCGCGACGGGATCGAGGCGCTGCGTCAGGTGGCCGAACAGCGGCCGGATCTGGTGATCTGCGACGTGCGGATGCGCCCGCTCGACGGGTTCGGCTTCGTCGAGGCCCTGCGCGGCCAGCCCGGCGGCGCCGCGCTGCCGGTGATCCTGCTGACCGGTCAGGCCGACCCGACGGTGGTGGAACGGGCCAACGCGGCCGGGATCGACGCCCTGCTGCTGAAGCCGGTGCTGGCCCCGGCGTTGCAGGACCGCATCCTCGCCGTGCTCAGCGCCCGGCGGCCGGCAGCCACACCGTAAAGGTCGAGCCCTGGCCGACCACGCTGTCGATCGTCATCACCCCGCGATGGCGGTTGACGATGTGCTTGACGATGGCGAGGCCGAGCCCGGTGCCGCCCATCCGCCGCGACCCGGCGGTATCGACCCGGTAGAACCGCTCGGTCAGGCGCGGCAGGTGTTCGCGGGCGATCCCGTCGCCCTGGTCGCGCACCGCCACCCGCAGGACGGGACCGGCCTTCAGCGCCGCCGCCGCCGCCGGCAGATCCTCCGGCCCGGCCGGGGCGGCGCTGACGGTGATCGCGCTGTCGGCGCGGCCATATTTGATCGCGTTGTCGATCAGGTTCTGGAACAGCTGGGTCAGTTCGTCGGGCTGGCCCAGCATCGGGGCGAGGCCGGGATCGAGCGACAGCTCGACCCGCATCCCGCGCGCCTCGGCCAGCGGCCGCAGCGCCTCGGCGGCCCCGATCAGCAGCCGGCCGAGATCGACCCGCTCGCTCGGCGCGGTGTGCTCGTTCAGTTCGATCCGCGACAGCGACAGCAGGTCGGCGATCAGCCGGCTCATCCGCTGCGCCTGCTCGGCCATGATGGCGAGGAAGCGGTCGCGCGCCTCC
This sequence comes from Phaeospirillum tilakii, assembly GCF_042683125.1. Lineage (NCBI taxonomy): Bacteria > Pseudomonadati > Pseudomonadota > Alphaproteobacteria > Rhodospirillales > Rhodospirillaceae > Phaeospirillum > Phaeospirillum tilakii. The sequence goes on along the minus strand of NZ_JBHUIY010000014.1, from coordinate 81,213 downwards.
TCGTCGTCGCGGGCCGGGCCGCGCAGGGTGTCGATGAAGCCGGCCACCGCCGCCAGCGGGGTGCGCAGCTCGTGGCTGGCATTGGCGACGAAATCGGCCCGCATCCGCTCGATCCGCTTGAGATCGGTCAGATCGTGCAGGGTCAGCATCGCCGAGGCTCCTTCCGGGGCCTGTCCCTCCGGCCGGCCGACCCGGGCCAGGAACACCCGCTCGACCGGCACCGGCTGGGTGAACTCGCATTCCTGGGCCCCGGCCCCGGCCAGCACCGCGTCGATCGCCTCCAGCACCGCCGGATGGCGCAGCACCAGACTGATGTCGCGCCCGACCAGCCCGCGCCCGAACAGCAGCCGCGCCGCCTTATTGTCGCGCACCACCCGCCGGGCCGGATCGAGCAGCAGCAGCGGATCGGGCAGACCGTCGAGCAGCCCCTCGTTCCAGCGGGCGACGCTGGTCAACTCGGCCGCCCGCTGCGCCGACATCCGGCGCAGGCCGCCGACCGCGGCGACGATCCCGCCCAGGGTGGGATCGTCGCGGCCGGGCGGCGGCCCCGGCTCGCCCCCCAGCGCCAGCGAGCGGATCCAGCCGGCCAGCCCGGCCAGCCGGACCAGATGGCTGCGCACCAGCATCGCCAGGATCAGCACCACCCCCAGCCACACCAGCGCCGCCCACAGCAGCCCGACCCGCTGCTGGGCCGCCAGCACCGCCAGCACCACCCCGGTCGGACTGGCCAGCAGCAGCGCCACCAGCACCATCCGGCCGAGGGCGATCGGATCGCGCCGGGTCATCGCCTCCCCGTCACCGCTTGGCTTCGCGCTTCAGGGCGTCGTGGCAGGCGAGGGTGGCCAGGGTGACGATGTCGCCGGCGCTGGCATCCATCGAGGTGACCTGGATCGGCTGGGACAGTCCGACCAGGATCGGGCCGATCACCGGCACCGCGCCGACCTTCTGCAACAGCTTCGAGCTGATGGTGGCGGAATAGAGCCCGGGCATCACCAGCACGTTGGCCGGTTCCTTGAGCCGGCTGAACGGGTAATGGCCGAGCAGTTCGGGATCGAGCGCGACGTCGGGGCTCATCTCGCCGTCATAGACGAAATCGACCTTGCGGGCGTCGAGCAGATCGACCGCCTCGCGCATCCGGTCGGCGCTGCCGTTGGTGGGGTTGCCGAAGGTCGAATAGCTGATCATCGCCACCCGGGGCTCGTGCCCCATCTGGCGGGCCTTGTGGGCCGCCTGCACCGCGATGTCGGCCAATTGTTCCGGGGTCGGCCGCTCCAGCACGGTGGTGTCGGCGATGAACACCACCCGGCCCTTGGCGACGAACACGGTGATGCCGAACATCAGTTCGCCCGGGGCCGGATCGACCACCCGGCGGATCTCGTCGAACGCCTGCCAGTAATTGCGGGTCAGGCCGGTGACCATCGCCGCGGCGTCGCCCGCCTCGACCATCAGCGCGCCGAAGATGTTGCGCTCCTGGTTGACCAGCCGCTGGACGTCGCGATAGAGCGCGCCCTTGCGCTGGAGGCGGCGATAGAGCCGGTCGGTGTAATCCTTGGTCCGGTCCGACAGCCGGGCATTGACGATTTCGAGCGATTCCGCCGCCGGCAGGCCGATCGAGCGCATCGTCGCCCGGATGCGGTCCTCGCGCCCGATCAGGATCGGATGGCCGAGGCCGGCATTGCTGAAGGCGACCGCGGCGCGGATCATCTTCTCTTCCTCGCCCTCGGCGAACACCACCCGGCGCGGATTGGCCCGCACCGCCTCGGTGATCGCCTGCATCCCGGCGGCGACCGGGTCGAGCCGGGCCGACAGGTCGCGGCGATAGGCGGCCATGTCGATGATCGGCCGCCGCGCCACCCCGCTGTCCATCGCCGCCTTGGCCACCGCCGGCGGAATCGCCGCGATCAGGCGGGGGTCGAACGGCACCGGGATGATGTAGTCGGGGCCGTAGCGCAGGCGCCGGCCGGAATAGGCGGCATCGACCTCGTCGGGCACGTCCTCGCGGGCCAGGGCGGCGATCGCCTTGGCCGCCGCCAGCTTCATCGCGTCGTTGATGGTCGAGGCGCGGACGTCGAGCGCGCCGCGGAAGATGTAGGGGAAGCCCAGCACATTGTTGATCTGGTTGGGATAATCCGACCGCCCGGTGGCGACGATCGCGTCGGGGCACACCGCCTTGACCTCTTCCGGGGTGATTTCCGGATCGGGATTGGCCATCGCGAAGATGATCGGCTTCGGCGCCATCGTCAGCACCATCTCGGGGGTCATCGCCCCCTTGACCGACAGGCCGAAGAACACGTCGGCCCCCTCCAGCGCCTCGGCCAGGGTGCGGGCCGGGGTATCGACCGCATGGGCCGACTTCCACTGGTTCATCCCCTCGGCGCGGCCCTGATAGATCACCCCCTTGGTGTCGCACAGGGTGACGTTCTCGTGGCGGACGCCCAGGCTCTTGATCAGTTCGAGGCAGGCGATGCCGGCGGCGCCGGCGCCGTTGACCACCACCTTGACCGAGCGCATGTCGCGTCCGGTCAGGTCGAGGGCGTTGATCAGCCCGGCGGCGGAAATGATCGCGGTGCCGTGCTGGTCGTCATGGAACACCGGAATCGGCATCAGCTCGCGCAGGCGCTGCTCGATGATGAAGCATTCCGGCGCCTTGATGTCCTCGAGGTTGATCCCGCCGAAGCTGGGGGCGAGGTAGCGGACGCAATTGATGAATTCGTCGACGTCGCGGGTATCGACCTCGAGATCGATCGAATCGACGTCGGCGAACCGCTTGAACAGCACCGCCTTGCCTTCCATCACCGGCTTGCCGGCCAGGGCGCCGAGATCGCCGAGGCCGAGCACCGCGGTGCCGTTGGAGATCACCGCCACCAGGTTGCCCTTGGCGGTGTAGTCGTAGGCGAGGTTGGGATCGCGGGCGATGTGCAGGCAGGGAAAGGCCACCCCGGGCGAATAGGCCAGCGACAGGTCGCGCTGGGTCGCCATCGGCTTGGTCGGCACGATCTCGATCTTGCCCGGCCGCCCCGAGGCATGCATCAGCAGGGTGTCGCGTTCCAGCACGGAGCGGCCATCCTCGGCCGGTTCCTCGCTGGCGCGGGTGGTATTGAACGTGGTGCTCATCAGGAAACCATCTCCGTCTCGGGGGGAGAGAGCGGGCGAGACTCAGGCCGCGACCGGTCCGGGCCGCTCGCAAACATGAACATTGCTGCCGCCGGCGGCGGCCAGCAGGGCGGTGGCGGTCTGCTCCTCCTCGGGGCTGTCGATGCCGACCCACAGGATCACGCTGCCGGCGGCGAGCGCGCGGGCGAAATCCTTCGAATCCGGCAAGGCGGCGACCTCGTCGAGCACTTCCTTGAGCGCGGCACCGCCGACTCCGGCGGCGACCAGGGCGGCGATCGCCGCGCCGACCGGGCCGGCGGCGATGGCGATCAGGCCGGCCGCCACCAGCGGCCCCTCGAACTTCAGTTCGCCGACCAGGGCGATCAGGGCGTCGCGCCACGACCGGCCGCCGCTGCTGGCGACCTCGAGCGATTCGTGCGAGGCCAGCACCGACAGGCGCGGGCGCTCGAACCCGGCGCGGATCAGCGCCTCCACCGCGGTTTCGAAATGGGCACGGTCGGCGAACAGGCCGACGACCTCGCGGGCGGTGGGGATGGATGGGGCGGCAGTCATGGTCGGTCTCCCGGAAGGCTCCCAAGGGGGCAGGCCGACCAATTGTGACCCAACCCGGCCACCCTGCCTAGCCCTGGATGTCTGACAGTCCGATGGCAGGCCCGCGCGTGGCTGTTGCGCCCGGGGCCGTTCGCGGGCTTTGCTGGTCGGCACCCGAACCCCTGGCAAAGGACAAAGCGATGCGCGCCGTCGGCTATCAGACCTCCCTTCCGATCGAAGATCCCCGGTCGCTGGTCGACATCGACCTGCCCCGCCCCACCCCCGCCGGCCACGACCTGCTGGTCGAGATCCGCGCCGTGTCGGTCAATCCGGTCGATACCAAGGTGCGCAAGCGCGCCCAGCCCGAGCCGGGCGGCTGGACGGTGCTGGGCTGGGACGCCGCCGGCACGGTGGTGGCGACCGGGCCCGAGGCGACCCGCTTCCGCCCCGGCGACGCGGTGTTCTATGCCGGGGCGCTGACCCGGCCCGGCACCAACGCCGAATTCCATCTGGTCGATGAGCGTCTGGTCGGGCTCAAGCCGGCCTCGCTCGACTGGGCCGAGGCCGCCGCCCTGCCGCTGACCGCGATCACCGCCTGGGAGGCGCTGTTCGAGCGGCTCGACGTCAAGGGCCGCCCGGTGCCCGGCGCCGCCCCTTCCCTGCTGGTGATCGGCGGGGCCGGCGGGGTCGGCTCGATCGCGATCCAGCTCGCCCGCCGGCTGACCGACCTCACCGTGATCGCCACCGCCTCGCGGCCGGAGACCCGGGCCTGGGTCGCGCAACTGGGGGCCCACCACGTCATCGACCACAGCCAGCCGTTGGCGGCCCAGGTCGCCGCCCTCGGGCTCGGCGCCCCCGCCTTCGTCTTCTCCACCACCAACACCGACCAGCATCTCGGCCAGATCGCCGAGCTGATCGCGCCGCAGGGCCGCTTCGCCCTGATCGACGATCCCGAGCGGCTCGACATCGGCCCGTTCAAGCGCAAGAGCGTCTCGACCCATTGGGAATTCATGTTCACCCGCTCGCTGTTCGCCACCCCCGACCTCGCCGCCCAGGGCGCCCTGCTGACCGAGGTGGCCGGGCTGGTCGATGCCGGCGTGCTGCGCACCACCCTGGCCGAGACGTTCGGCAAAATCGACGCCGCCAACCTGCGCCGGGCCCACGCCCTGCTCGAAAGCGGGCGGGCGCGCGGCAAGATCGTGCTGGCAGGGTTCTGACGACGGAGACTGCGACAGGAGCCGAGAGGCGCCGCCTCTCGGCGCTCTCCGCGCAGGGCCACCGGCCCTGCGAACCCGTTTTTCAGATTGGCGCAAGAACAAGACGGGTCTGGTCATAACCGGATGCGGGTATGACGGAAGCATAGAGCGGGGTTTGGGGGAAAATTAACGTCTGGCTGATTATCACCAACGTTGGCGACCGGCGCGGTCGTCCGGCGCGGATGGCGCCGGGGCCGCGCCGTTTCTTTCCCCAGGCCGAGGAGAACCCATGGCCCCGCATCGCCCCGAGCCGCCTTTGTCGGGTGCGGAGATCCGCGCCCTGGTCGAATCCTATCACGCCCTCGCCGCCAGCGGTTTCCAGCCCGACGCCTTCGCCGAACCGCCCCGGCACGATTTCCACGCCATCGACGACGATCTGGTCGATTATTTCACCACCCATCGGCCGATCCCCTGCCGGGCCGAGTTCTTCCGCGCCTGCGGCGAGTTGGAGGCGCGGGTGGCGGCCGGCACCACCGGCGCGGCCGAACGCTATCTGGTGACGATGCTGACCCGGCGGTTCGACAATTTCCGGCGCGGAATGGCCGGGCGGATCAACCTCGTCTCGCTCGGCGACAATTGCTATCCGCACATGATCGCGGTCCGCTGGGGCTATTGCCTGCCACGCCGGTTCGGCGGCGGAACGATGCCGTTCGATCTGGTCAATTGCCCGATCGAGGCGACCACCACCCTGCTCGACAGCGATTTCGCCGGCCTGCTCGATCCCGAGGCGCTGCACGCCCTCGACGACGCCGATTGCTGCGCCCATGCCCGGCTGGGCATGGTGTTCCGCCACGAAAAGGGCGCGGCGATGCGGGCCGCCGGCTTCGCCCGGCTGCGCGAGATTTACTGGACCCGGATCGAACGGTTCCGCGCCGCGCTGGGCAACGGCCGGCCGACCCTGTTCCTGTTCGATCACGACGTCTGGCCGGAACTGGCCGAGGACCGGGTGGGAGCGTGGGGGGCCGGGGCCCTGCCGGCGCTGCGCGGGCTGATCGCAGCGGTCGAGGGCGTCTGCCGGGGGCCGTTCCTGTTGCTGCTGGTCAGCCGGGCGGCGACACCGCCCGATCCGGCGCTCCAGGCCCTGGCCGGCCCCCGGGTGCGGCTGGTGCATTGCCCGTTCGACCGGCCGGGCTGGTGGGACGTGGCGGTCTATGCCTCGGCCGCCGGGCTGCGGTTCGAAAGCGGGGTGGTGGCGGCGATCGAGGCCGGCTGCCGCGACCTGCTGGCGGCCAGAGCGGCGGCGGCCTCTTGACACCCGGGGCGGCTCAGCCAACCCTGTCGGGATCCCGTCCCGAGCCGCCGAGGCCCCGATGAAGCTGCGCACCTCCGCCACCTCGCCTTACGTCCGCAAGGTCTGGATCCTCGCCCGCGAGACCGGGCTGGCCGAGCGGATCGAACCGGTCCCGACCAACGCCTGGGACCCTGCCACCGACCTGCCCGCCGACAACCCGCTCGGCAAGGTGCCGACCCTGCTGACCGAGGGCGGCGAGGCGCTATACGATTCGCCGGTGATCTGCGACTACCTCGATTCGCTGCATGACGGCCCCAAGCTGATCCCCGCCGCCGGCGGGCCGCGCTGGGTGCAGAAGCGGCTGGAGGCGCTGGCCGACGGCCTCCTCGACGCCGCCCTGGCGGTGCGGGCCGAAACCACCCTGCGCCCGGCCGACAAGCTGTGGCCGGACTGGGTCGAGCGCCAGCAGCGGGCGATCGCCCGCGCCCTCGACCGGCTGGAGGACGAGGCGCCCGGCTGGGGCGAGACCTTCCTGCTCGGCCAGATCGCGGTGGTGGCGGCGCTCGGCTATCTCGATTTCCGCTTCCCCGAATCCGACTGGCGCGCCGGCCGCCCCGCTTTGGCGGCATGGTTCGCCCGGGTGTCGCTCCGCCCGTCGGTGGCGGCGACGGTGCCGGCATGAACGAGGCGGACCGCCTCGCCGCGCTGATCGCCCGCCTGGGGATGCAGCCCCATCCCGAGGGCGGCCATTACGTCGAGACCTGGCGCGACCCGCCGCCGCCCGGCGGCGGACGCGGCAGCGGCACCGCGATCCTCTACCTGCTGCGGGCGGGCGAACGCTCGCACTGGCACCGGATCGACGCCACCGAGATCTGGCACTTCCATGCCGGCGCGCCGCTGCGGCTCGATTTGTCCGAGGACGGCCACGCCGCGCGCAGCCTGATCCTCGGCCCCGACCCGCTGGCCGGCCATCTTCCCCAGGGCATCGTCGCCCCCGGACTGTGGCAGGCGGCGGCGCCGCTCGGGGCCTGGAGCCTGGTCGGCTGCACCGTCTCCCCCGCCTTTTCCTTCGCCGGTTTCGAGCTGCCCCCCCCTGACTGGAGTCCCGATTCATGCCTCTCGCCGCCCTGATCTTCGACGTCGACGGCACCCTGGCCGAGACCGAGGAGGTCCACCGCGAGTCGTTCAACGCCGCCTTCGTCGCCGCCGGGCTCGACTGGCGTTGGGACCGCCCGCTCTATCGCAGCCTGCTCAAGGTGTCGGGCGGGCGCGAGCGCCTGCGCGCCTATGCTCCCGACGCCTCCGACGCGCTGATCGCCGAACTGCACAAGGCCAAGACCGCCCATTACACCCGGATGGTCCACGAGGGCGCGCTGTCGTTCCGCCCCGGGATCGAGCCGCTGATCGAACAGGCCCGCGACGAGGGGCTGAAGCTGGCGTTGGCCACCACCACCAGCCGCGCCAACATCGACGCCCTGCTGGGCGAACGCTGTGCCTGGTTCGACGTGGTGGTGTGCGGCGAGGACACCCCGCGCAAGAAGCCCGATCCCTCGGTCTATCATCTGGTGCTGGCCCGGCTGGGCCTGCCGGCGGAAAGATGTCTGGTGATCGAGGATTCGGCCCACGGCGTCCAGGCCGCCCGCGCCGCCGGCCTCGCCGTGGTGGTGACCGAGAGCGTCTATACCGGCGGCGACGATTTCACCGGGGCGCTGGCGGTCTATCCCGACCTCGGCTGCATCGACCTCGACCGCCTGCGCGCCCTGCGGGGGTAACCCCCTGCGGGGCTGCCGCCCCGGCCCCGCCTGGAGGCTGACGCCTCCAGACCTCCCCCTTTTTTTTCGAAAACAAAGGGGGTCCGGGGCATCGCCCCGGTTGGGTTTGGGCGAAAGCCCAACAGGGGCGCGGTCAGGCGATCGCCGCCCCCAGGCTGTTCATCAGGGCGACGAAACCGGGAAAGCTGGTGCCGATCGAGTCGGCGTCGTCAACCACGACCGGCTGCTCGGCCACCATCCCCAGCACCAGGAACGACATCGCGATGCGGTGATCGAATTTGCTGGCGATGGTCGCCCCGCCGACCGGCGGCCGCCCGGTGCCATGAACGATCAGCACATCGGCCTCTTCCTCGACCCGGACGCCGCAGGCGGCGAGGCCGCGCGCCATCGCCCCCAGCCGGTCGCTTTCCTTGACCCGCAGCTCGGCCAGCCCGTTCATCCGGGTGGTGCCCTCGGCGCAGGCGGCGGCGATCGCCAGGATCGGGTATTCGTCGATCATCGACGGCGCCCGCTCGGCCGGCACCTCGACCCCCTTGAGCCGCCCGGCGCGCACCCGCAGATCGGCCACCTTTTCGCCGCCCTGCTCGCGCTCATTCTCGAACAGGATGTCGGCCCCCATCTCCCGGAGGGTCTGATAGAGCCCGGTCCGCAGCGGATTGACCCCGACATTGCTCAGCAGGATCTCCGACCCCGCGACCAGCAGCGCCGCCACCGCCGGGAACGCCGCCGAGGAGGGATCGGCCGGCACCTCGAACCGCCGCCCGGTCAGTTCGGGAAAGCCGGTGACGGTGACCACCCGGCCGCCCTGCTCGGTCGGCTCGACCCGGACGTCGGCGCCGAAGGCGCGCAGCATCAGCTCGGTATGGTCGCGGGTCGGCTCGGGCTCGACCACGGTGGTTTCGCCCGGGGTGTTGAGCCCGGCCAGCAGCAGGGCCGACTTGACCTGGGCCGAGGCCACCGGCAGTTCGTAGCGGATCGGCACCGGCTGGGCGGTGCCGACCACCGCCAGCGGCAGCCGGCCGCCCTCGCGGGTGACGAAGCGGGCGCCCATCCGCGCCAGCGGCTCGGTGACGCGGCGCATCGGCCGCGAGCGCAGCGAGGCATCGCCGGTGAAGAAGGTGGTGAAGGGATGGGTGGCGACCAGCCCCATCATCAGGCGGGCGCCGGTGCCGGAATTGCCCATGTCGAGCAGATCGGCCGGCTCGACCAGCCCGCCGACGCCGCGCCCGAACAGATGCCAGGTGCCGTCGTCGCGCCGGGTGACCTCGGCTCCCAGGGCGCGCAGACAGGCAGCGGTGTGCAGCACGTCGTCGCCTTCGAGCAGCCCGCCGACCACGCTTTCGCCCACCGCCAGCGCCCCCAGCATCAGGGCGCGGTGGGAGATCGACTTGTCGCCCGGCACCCGCGCCGCCCCCGCCAGGGGCCGTGCCCGTTCCGACCGCAGCGTGTTGGTCATCCCCGCTCCTTCCGTCTGTAGCCCCCCCGCCACCGGCATGGGCGGGAACGGCCAAGCTCTAGCACAAGCGCGGCCGGGACGATAGGTCGGGGCGGCCAGCGCGAATTGGTTTTGACAGCGGGTGGGGAACATGGCAAATGCCCCCCACAGACCCAAGCCTGACCGGACAAATTTCGAGGAGGACCCAAGGTGGCCAAGCCGGAATGGGGACACAAGCGCACCTGCCAAAGCTGCGGCTGCCGTTTCTATGACATGAAGCGGACGCCGATCGTCTGCCCCAAATGCGGCGCCAACGTCGAACCCGACGTGCCGTTCAAGGTCCGCCGCGCCGGCGGCGGTGTGACCGAGGCCAAGGCGCCGATCCCCGCCGTGGTCGATCCGGAGGAGATCGACGTCGAAACCGACGACGTCGCCGATGCCGGCACCGAGGACGAGGAAGGCACCGAAGCCGAGGAGCACGAGGACGCCGCCGAGGAGGACGAGCACGGCCTGATCGAGGACGCGTCGGATCTCGGTGAGGACGACGACGACATGGCCGAGGTGATGGATCACCTCGACGACGAGCTCGAGGACGAGGCCTGAGGCGGCCCGGCGGGGGCGGCGGAAAAAAAATGACGGCGACCGAAATTTTTCTCTTGCGCCCCCGCCCCGAAATCAATAAGTTCCGCCTCCACCGACGGCGCCCCAAACGCCACGGACCGAAATAAAAAGGGGCCATAGCTCAGTTGGGAGAGCGCTTGAATGGCATTCAAGAGGTCAGGGGTTCGACTCCCCTTGGCTCCACCAAATGAAGAAGGGCTCAGCCGCCAGCGGCTGGGCCCTTTCTCTTTAACCGCCCTCCTCCGATTGACCCGGGCCGATTCCGGTTGGGCTGGGGCGACCGCCCAACCGGGCGCGGATCCTTGGCCAACAGCGGCGCTGTACCGCTGGCGGTCCCTGCGGGATCAGTCGGCGATGGTCAGCATCCGCACGTTGCCCCACAACCGCCCCCGGATGAACACCGGGGCCGAGATGTCCTTGACGATCTGAAAGCGGTCACCGAGGTTGCGGCGGAAGGTCTGCACCAGGAACGGCCGGGTCGATTGGCCGACCTTGGCGGCGGTGCGATCGACATGGCGCATCCGTTGCCGGGAGTTCTGCGCATTCCACACCGGGTCCGGCCCCGGCGGATGGGTGTGGCGGCGGTTGGTGACCGGCATGTAGCCGTTGCGGTCGGTCACGGTGCACAGCAGCACGTTGGGGCGGAACTGCGAGGGCGGCTCGATCAGCGGCGGGATCAGGCGTTCGATCAGCGGCAGCCAGCGGGTGGTGTAGCGCGGCGGCTGGATGCCCTCCATTTCCCGATAGGTTTCGTCGAACAGGGTGGGGAGGTCGATCTCGCCCCGGCCGACCGCCGCCTCCAGTTCGCGGGTGACGGCCTCAGCGGTGGCGGTGACCTGATCGATATAGGGGGTGTCGGCGGTTTCGATCCCGGCCCCGGCCAGCAGTTCGATCAGGTCCTCGCCGAGATCGAGCAGGCGGTAGGCCCCCTCGGTGACGGATTCGGCATCGCGCCGGGACAGGGCCTCGTTGTCGCCGATGTGGGCGATCTCTTCCGCCACCGCCTCGCATTGGCGCCGGTTGTCGCCGGCCCGGTCGGCGATCAGGCTGATGGTCCCGGCCATCGTCGCCACGCCGTCGCACACGCCGTCGAGCACCTGCATCGCCGCGCCGATGGTGCCGGTGCCGGCCCGGGCGGCGGCGGCGGCCCCCGAGGCGGCCCCGCTCTCGCTGATGATCTGGGCGATCTGTTCACGCAGTTCGGCGACGGTGCCGAGGATGCTCTTCACCGTGTCGGCGGTTTGGCGCGACAACGCCTTGACCTCGCCCGCGACCACGGCGAAGCCCTTGCCGGCCTCGCCGGCCCGCGCCGCCTCGATGGTGGCGTTGAGCGCCAGCAGATTGGTCTGGCGCGCCACCGCCTCGATCTGCTTGGTGGAGGCGCCGACCCGGTCGAGCGCGTGTTGCAGTCCGGGCAATTGCGCCTCCAGCCGCGTGGTGCCCTCGACCAATCCGAACACGTCGGCCACCGCCGTCTGGATCGAGTGCTGGGAGTCCCGCATCCGCCCGGCCATCGCGTGGGCCGTGTCGCGCGCCGCCGCCGCGGACTCGGCGATTTCGGCATTGGAGGCGGCCATCGAGGTGGCGGCGTGGCTGACATTGCCGAGCAGATCGGTCTGGGCGGCGATCCGGCGGCTGACGTCATCGATCCGTCCGGCGATGTCGGCGGCATTGAGGCCCAGTTTGGCGCACCGCTCGGCCAGGGTGGCAATCAAATCCTGGAGATCCGGCTCGGCCGGGGCGTTGAGGTCAAGATTCTGCTGAGCCCGGTTCGACATTCCTGGTTCTCCCGTCCCATCGCCGAGGCGATTCGTTCCCAACGAGAACAGTGCCGAACCCCGGATGACAATTCAATGGATTGCCGCCCGTCTGGTGACATGTCTTCCTGAACATTACAGTTCGATTAAATGATCCGGCCGAATATTTGCTTGCTCTGATATGGACAGCAGCATCACTGGACCATGGGGATAGCTTGCGAACTTCTATGACCTATGGAATAATACCCCACCAAAACCGTCGGAGGGGAGCACGGCCACCCGCTCCCCCGCCTGCGCAGGGTCCCCGCCATGACGTTTTTTTCCGCCCTGGGCTCGGTGACGTTGGGGATCCGGTTCTGGCTGGTGCTGGTGGTGGTGGTCTCCTCCAGCCCGCTGCTGGCCTTCACGGCCTACACGCTGCATGCGCTGTACCAGGCCCGGGCCGAGAGCCTGATCGTCCAACTGACCGAACGCACCCGCTCGGCCGCCAACGCGATCGACCTGCGGATCGATATCGGCCTCAGCTCGCTGACCACCCTGGCCAGCGCGGAGGCGGCGCAGCGGCGCGACCTGCCCGCGCTGTACCGCCATGCCCAGATGGTGGCGCGGGAAACGCCGGGGGTGATGACCATCGTCCTGCTCGACCGCGCCGGCAATCAGCTGTTCAGTTCCCGCGAACCGTTCGGCGCGCCGCTGCCGCCGACCGAGGCGCCGGACTCGGTCGAGCGGGTGTTCGCCACCGGCCAGCCGGCCAGTTCCGGGGTGTATACCGGCGCCATCAGCAAGCGGCAGGTGGTGGCGATCGGGGTACCGGTGACGATCGACGGCGCGGTGGCCTACTGCCTGCGGATGATCGTCCCGGTCGAGGTGTTCGCCACGGTGCTGGACGGCCTGCACCTGCCCCACGACTGGGTGGTGGCGCTGGTCGATGCCACCCAGCGCACCATCGCCATCAGCCACATGAAGCAGGAAAGCGCCGGCACGGCGGTGCCGCCCGACCTCGCGGCGGCGCTGCGGCGGGGCGAGCGCGACCTGATCACCTTCGCCGCCCCCGACGGCACCGAAATCTCCGCCGCGATCGTCGCGGTGCCGCGCACCGACTGGGTGGTGCTGATCGGGGTGGCGACACGGGCGCTGCGCGAGCCGCTCGACCAGACCGTCGCCGCCCTGGCGATCGGCATCGCCCTGGTGCTGACGATGGCCCTGGCCTGCGCGCTGGTGCTGTCCGGGGTGCTCGGCCGCCAGTTCACCGCGCTGGTCCGCGCCTCGCGCGATTTCGCCCGCACCGGCAGCCTGCCGGCCTATGGCGCGGCGGTGCGCGAGGTGGTCGAGATCGGCCGGACCCTGATCCAGGCCAGCCGGCGCGAGCAGGAAATCAAGGACGCCCTGGTCGATGCCCTCTCGACCCAGCGGGAACTGTCGAACCGGCTGACCTCGGCCCGCTGCGACTCGCTGACCGGGCTGCCCGGACGCGGCCTGTTCCTCGAACTGGTCGAATTGCTGCGCCGCGATGCGGCCGGGGCCAGAAAGCCCCTGGCGCTGGCGGTGATGCTGCTCGACCTCGACGGGTTCAAGGCGGTCAACGACCGCTTCGGCCACGCCCGCGGCGACGAGGTGCTGCGCCAGACCGCCGAGATCCTGCGCCACATCCTGCGCGACCGGGATGCCTGCGGCCGGCTGGGCGGCGACGAATTCGTCGTCTGCATCTCCGCCCCGGCCGAAGAGATCGAGGCGGTGGCCGAGGTGATCGCCGCCCGCATCGTCACCATGGTCGGCCAACTCGGCGAGGGGCTGGGCTGTAGCGTCGGCGTGGCGCTGTGGCCCCCCGGACAGGGCGACATCGCCGCCGCGCTCCACCGCGCCGATCAGGCGATGTACCGGGCCAAACAGAACGGCAAGAACCGCTTCCGCCTCGCCACCGACGCCGATGACGGCAGTGACGAGGATCAGGTGCCGCTGACCTCCTGACCAAAAACGACGCGGGCGCGGACCGGCCTTTCCGCTTGGGCGCGGGTGTTGGCCGCGCGACGGTCAAGGAAAGGGTTCCAAGGGCCTTGCGGCCCTTGGCGGGTGCGGGCAGAGCCCGCGATAGCGTCAGCCGCCGACGCCGCAGACGAATTTGAGGGTCTGGAGGCGTTTCAGCGCCCAGCGCAGGCGGGCGCGGGCCGGCTTGTCGAAGCATTTCGGATCGATCCGCGCCGAGGGCGGGATGTCGAGGGCGAGGTCGGCCAGTTGCTGTTCGAGCAGGCTGCGCAGCAGGATCTCGCGCACCTCGATCAGGTCGCGCAGGTCGTCGGGATGGATCGCGCCGGCCTCGGCCAGGGCGCCGAAGCGGTCGTCGGTGCCGGTCTCGGTCACTCCGGCGCGGATCGCCCGCAGCCGCGCCGCGCTGACCAGCGGCAGCAGCCCGAACTTCTTGAGGTTGAGCCGGCCATTGACGGTGACGAGGCTGCCGAACAGGCCGATCGAGCCGTCCATCGCCGCGACGTTCTGGGCAAGGTAGCGCAGGAAGAAGCCCGAACCGGCGGCGGTGTCGAGGGCCAGCCGGCGCAGTTCCTCGGCCAGGGCGACATCGCCCCACACCGGCTGGAAATCGAAGAAGATGTCGCAGTACATCACCGTCTGGTTCTCGACCGAATAGACCCAGCGGTGCAGTTCGGCGCGCCATTGCTCCAGGCTGTGGCGCCATGCCGCCTCGCCGGCCATCACCTTGCCCTGGCACAGCGGGATCCCGGCCTGGGCCAGGGTGGCGTTGAGGCGGCGGCCGAGTTCGGCGAACCAGGGATCGTCGTCGGGACCGCCGGCATGGACCAGGGCGTTGTCCTGGTCGAAGGCCAGCAGGCTTTCGCCCCGCCCGGCCGAGCCCAGCACCAGCAGGGCGTAGCGGGCGGGCGGCGCGCCCCAGCCATCGTCGGCCATCCCCGCCTCGGCCAGCTCGGTGGCGCGGGCGGTGAGGTCGCGCAGCACCAGCGCCACCACCGCGGCGATGTTGCGGGCGGTCACCCCCTCGGCCAGCAGGGCGGCGGCCAGCCGTGGCAGCCGCGCCACCACCGCCGCCATCGCCTCGCCGTCGCGGGCGGTCTCGACCGAATCCCCCAGCACCAGCGCCTCGGTCGCCCGCACCTTCAGCAGGGCGCTGCCGGTGACGATGCCGACCGGACGGCGGGCGGCATCGACCACCACCAGATGGCGCAGCCCGGTGCGGGCCATCCGCGCCAGGGCGACATGGACGAACGACTCGCCCGGCACCGTGATCACCGCCCGGGTCATCACCGCCCCCAGCGTCACCGCCAGCCCCGCCGCGCCGTCCTTGGCCACCAGCCGCAGCAGGTCGCGCTCGGTGAAGATGCCGGTGGCGGTGCCGTCGGCGGCAACCGCGACGATCGACGACACCCGCGACGCCTCCATCCACCGCACCGCCTCGAGCAGCGGCAGATCGGGGGGCGCGGTCAGCACCGGGCTCCTCATCACCTCGTTGATGCGATGGCGATAAGGGAAGCTGTCGATCCTGGAAAGAGGCGCTATATCGGCCACCATACGTCCACCATAGTGATCGGCTGGATTTTTTCAACGGCTTTCCCTGTCTCGAAATCGACCGCTTTTCGTATACAGACGCACCGTTCCTGGGTGCGAGAAATCGCAAAAATGTATACTGACAGGCAACCGCCTGTGGCCCGGGCTGCCGGCCGGCTTTGCTAGAATCCGATTTGCCAATCCAAGCATAAAAGGGACGAATTACAGTGTTTTCCTTGGAAGCAGCAAAACTCGATCGAAAGCTATGGCCTGCGAAGGCAAATATGGCTACAATAATAACCCAGGACCTCTCGCCCGAGGTTGACGGCATCCAAGACGGGTGTTATTGAGGTGCGGTACCTCAGATACGCTTCGAGCGCATGACCGCCATGCACCACGTCGGACCAAGGCCTTTACGTCCTCGAGGCAGCCAGAACCGGCATCAAGACCGGGCCGTAACAACAATCACCGCCCCCCTTACGGGAAGCGCGCGGTGAAAAAAATAGTGGAGGGTCTATCGTGAGTAAGTCAGAACAGACAGCACACACCATAGCCGTCGCGGAAAGGATCCGGAACAACCCGAAATTCCGCGAATTGGTGACCAAGCGAAGCCGCTTCGCCTGGATTCTCACCTCGCTTGTCCTGGTGATCTATTTCGGCTTCATCGTGATCATCGCCTTCGACAAGGCATTCCTGGCCCAACATGTCGGCAGCGGCGTGACCACCATCGGCCTGCCGATCGGCGTGGGAGTGATCCTCAGCGCCATCGCCCTGACCGGGTTCTACGTCTACCGCGCCAATGGCGAGTTCGACGAACTCAACCGCCAGATCATCGAGGAATCGCGCCGATGAAGACGCCCCTTTCCGCCCTCGCCGCGCCGTTGCTCGCGGTCGGCGCCCTGCTCGCCACCACCACCGTCGCGCTGGCGGCGGGCGATGTCGGCCAGACCGCCAAGCAGGCCACCAACTGGCATGCCATCGTGATGTTCCTGGTGTTCGTCGCCGCGACGCTGGGCATCACCTACTGGGCGGCGCAACGCACCAAGACCGCCGCCGACTTCTATGCCGCCGGCGGCGGCATCACCGGTTTCCAGAACGGTCTGGCGATCGCCGGCGACTACATGTCGGCCGCCTCGTTCCTCGGCATTTCCGCGCTGGTCTACGGCTCGGGCTATGACGGCCTGATCTTCTCGGTCGGCTGGCTGGTCGGCTGGCCGATCGTGCTGTTCCTGATCGCGGAACGCCTGCGCAACCTCGGCAAGTACACCTTCGCCGACGTCGCCACCTACCGCCTTGCCCGCACCCCGGTGCGCAGCTTCGCCGCCACCGGCGCGCTGATCGTGGTGATCTTCTACCTGATCGGCCAGATGGTCGGCGCCGGGCAGCTGATCAAGCTGCTGTTCGGGCTCGATTACGTCTATGCCGTGGTGGTGGTCGGCGCGCTGATGATGATCTACGTCACCTTCGGCGGCATGGTCGCCACCACCTGGGTGCAGATCATCAAGGCCTGCCTGCTGCTGGGCGGCGCCACCATCATCGCGCTCGGCGTGATGTACCAGTTCGGCTTCTCGTTCGAGAGCCTGTTCAGCCGCGCCGTCGAAGTGCATCCGAAGCACGAGGCGATCATGGCGCCCGGCACCCTGGTCAGCAATCCGGTCGATGCGATCTCGCTCGGCATCGCCCTGATGTTCGGCACCGCCGGCCTGCCGCACATCCTGATGCGCTTCTTCACCGTTCCGGATGCGCGCGAGGCCCGCAAGTCGGTGTTCTACGCCACCGGCTTCATCGGCTACTTCTACATCCTGACCTTCATCATCGGCTTCGGCGCGATCTGCCTGGTCTCGGTCAACCCCGACTATCTCGACGCGGTCAAGGGCGGCCTCGCCCTGCGCGGCGGCAACAACATGGCCGCGCTGCATCTGGCCCACGCGATCGGCGGCGACCTGTTCCTCGGCTTCATCTCGGCGGTGGCGTTCGCCACCATCCTGGCGGTGGTGTCGGGCCTGACCCTGGCCGGGGCGTCGGCGATCTCGCACGACCTCTATGCCAGCGTGTTCATGCACGGCAAGACCACCGAGGGCCGCGAGGTCCGGGTGTCGCGGATCGCCAGCCTGGGCCTCGGCGTGATCGCGGTACTGCTCGGCATCGCCTTCGAGAAGCAGAACGTCGCCTTCATCGTCGCCCTGACCTTCTCGGTCGCCGCCTCGGCCAACTTCCCGGTGCTGCTGCTGTCGATGTTCTGGAGCGGCCTGACCACCCGGGGCGCCGTGATCGGCGGCACCATCGGCCTGGTCAGCTCGGTGGTGCTGGTGGTGCTGTCGAAGACGGTGTGGGTGCAGAGCTTCGGCTTCGCCGAGCCGATCGTGCCCTACGCCTACCCGGCGATCTTCTCGATGCCGGCGGCGTTCTTCTTCAGCTGGCTGTTCTCGGTGCTGGACAACAGCCCGCGCGCGGCCCGCGAACGCGCCGCGTTCGAGGCGCAGTCGATCCGCTCCGAAACCGGCCTCGGTGCCGAAGGCGCGGCGGCGCACTAAGCCGACCCCGGGCCGCCGTCTCCCCCCACGGCGGCCCGGATCAAACCGAAAAAAAGCGGAGGTCCGGAGGCGTCAGCCTCCGGGCGGGGCGCGGGGCGGCAGCCCCGCTTTCCCTTGGTCAGCGGCCGATAATCAGCGTCGCCCAGCCATCGACCAGCAACCGGCGGATCAGCCGCAGCCCCTGCCGCTCATGGCTGGCCATCACCCGCCGCTCCTGGCTTTCGAGCAGTCCCGACAGCACCGCCACCCCGCCCGGCGCCAGATTGGCGGCGAGGTCGGGCGCGAACCGGCACAGCGGCCGGGCCAGAATGTTGGAAAAGATCAGATCATAGGGCGCACAACGGACAATGCCCGGAGCGCGGTAGCCATCGCTGACCAACGCGGTGAAATGGGCGCGGACGCGATTGTGGGCGGCATTGGCGGCCATCACCCGCACCGCCGCCGGGTCGATGTCGGTGGCGACCACCGGACAGTGCCACAGCCGCGCCGCCGCGATGCCGAGGATGCCCGAGCCGGCGCCGACGTCCAGCACCCGCCGCCGGGGCCGCCGCCGCGCCAGCAGGTCGAGCGCGAGCAGACAGCCGCGGGTGGTGGCATGCTCGCCCGAACCGAAGGCGGTGCCGGCATCGATTTCCAGCCCGATCGACGCCACCGGCGGCTGGCCGCGCCAGTGCGAGCCATGGACGAAGAACCGCCCGGCCTCGATCGGCGGGAAGTCGCGCAGATTGGCCAGCACCCAATCGACCCCCGGCACCCGCTCGATCGCCAGCGGCGGCACCGCCACGCCCTGGACGGTGGCGATCGCCTCCAGCGCCGCCAGCACGGCGGCGCGGTCGGGGGGCGTGCGGGAAAAGCCCTCGAGGAACCACTGACAGTCGCCGTCGGACATGCCGGAGCGGTCCTCCATGAACATCGTCACCGCCTCGGCGTAATGATCGAACACCGCCTCGAACGGGCCGAGGCTGTCGGGATCGACGGTCAGGCGCAGACGCCAGACATCGGGGAACACGGGGGGCATGGTTGGTCGCTCCAGTTCAGGCGGCGGTCAGGTAGGAATCGATCAGGGTGCGGGGCCCGGCCTCGTCGAAGGCGACGTGGACGGTGTGGCCCTCGACCGCCAGCACGGTGCCAAGGCCGAACCGGTCGTGCCGGACCCGCGCCCCGACCGCGAAGGCCGCCCCCCGCCGCACCGGCTTCGGCCATGACGCGGCGGCGGGCTCGGCCCGCTGGGGACGGTCGGACCATCGGGGCCGCTCGGGCCGCTCCCACGACGGGTCGCGCGGCGCCGGCTCGCCGCCACCGCCGGCGAACAGGCCGGGCGCCGCCTCGCGCTCGATCTCGTCGTCGGGGATCTCGGCCAGGAACCGGCTGGGCAATTGGGTGCGCCACTGATTGTAGATGCGGCGATTGGCGGCGAAGCTGATCAGCACCCGCCGCCGCGCCCGGGTCAGGCCGACATAGGCCAGCCGGCGCTCCTCCTCCAGCCCCTTGTTGCCGCCTTCCTCCAGCGCACGGACATGGGGGAAGACCTCCTCCTCCCAGCCGGGCAGGAACACGCTGTCGAATTCCAGCCCCTTGGCACCGTGCAGGGTCATCACCACCACCCGGTCGCCCTCGGCCTTGGCGTCGTTCTCCATCACCAGGGCGACATGCTCGAGGAAGGAGGGAATCGACTCGTACTCGGCGATCGCGGCGGTCAGTTCGGCCAGATTCTCGACCCGGCCGGCGGCGTCGGGGGCCTTGTCGGCCTTCCACATCGCGACATAGCCGGATTCGTCGAGGATGGTGTCGGCCAGATCCTCCGGCGCCAGACTGCCGAGCAGGGCGCGCCAGCGGTCGATGTCGGCGACGAACTCGCCCAGCGCCTTGCGCGGCCGCGGCTTCATCTCCCCGCTCGCCACCAGCCGCCGCGCCGCCTCCAGCAGCGGCAGCCCTTGGGCCCGGGCGAAGGCGGCAATCTCGCCCAGCGCGGCGTTGCCCAGCCCACGCTTGGGCAGGTTGACGATCCGCTCGAAGGCGAGGCTGTCGCTCGGCGCCACCACCAGCCGCAGATAGGCCAGCGCGTCGCGGATTTCCGCCCGCTCGTAGAAGCGCGGCCCGCCGATCACCCGATAGGGCACCCCGGTGGCGATCAGCCGCTCCTCGAACTCGCGGGTCTGGAAGCCGACCCGGACCAGGATCGCCATCCCGGACAGGCGGTCGCCGCGCCGGTGCAGCGCCTCGATCTCCTCGACCACCATCCGCGCCTCGGCCTCGCCGTCCCACACCGCCCGGCTGCGCACCTTTTCGACGGTGGCGGGATCGTGGGCGCGGCCGGGCCGCAGGGTCTTGCCGAGGCGCCCCTCGTTATGGGCGATCAGCCCGGCGGCGGCGGCGAGGATCGGCGGAGTCGAGCGGTAATTGCGTTCCAGCCGCACCAGCTTGGCGCCGGGAAAGTCCTGCTCGAAGCGCAGGATGTTGCCGATCTCGGCCCCGCGCCAGGAATAGATCGACTGGTCGTCGTCGCCGACGCAGCAGATGTTGTGATGGGTCTGGGCCAGCAGCCGCAGCCACAGATACTGGGCGACGTTGGTGTCCTGATATTCATCGACCAGCAGATAGCGGAAGCGGCCCTGCCAATAGCGCAGCACCCCCTCGTCACCGAGGAACAGGGTCAGCACATGCAGCAGCAGATCGCCGAAATCGCAGGCGTTGAGGCCCCGCAACCGCTCCTGATAGAGCCGGTACAGCCGCGCCGAGCGCGCCTGGGCGGCGTCGCCCGGCCGGCCGGCCGGCAGCTTGTCGGGGGCGAGCGCCTGATCCTTCCAGCGCTGGATCTGCGCCATCACCGCCTGGGGCGGGCAGGATTTGACGTCGAGCCCCTCCTCCTCGATCACCCGCTTCAGCAGGCGAAGCTGGTCGTCGGCGTCGAGGATGGTGAAATCATGGGTCAGCCCGACCGCCTCGGCATGGCGGCGCAGGATGCGCAGGCAGATCGAATGGAAGGTGCCGAGCCACAGATCGTTGGCGGCGGGGCCGACCAGCGCCGCCACCCGCTCGCGCATCTCGCGCGCGGCGCGGTTGGTGAAGGTCACCGCCAGACATTGCCACGGCTGGGCCCGGCGCGAGGCCAGCAGATGGGCGAGGCGCGCGGTCAGCACCCGGGTCTTGCCGGTGCCGGCGCCCGACAGCACCAGCAGCGGGCCGTCGAGGATGGTCACCGCCTGATGCTGTTCGGGATTGAGGCCAGCCAGCCAGGGGGCATCGTCCGGCACCGCCAGCGGCCCGGCGGCAGCGGCGGGCGACGGCGGCGGCGCGTCGTCGTCAAGGGCAAAGGGATCGCTCATGTGGGCGCATATTGGCGGAAGCCGCCCCCGACCGGAAGCGCGAAGTTGCGCGGGCTCCGGCCGCCCCCGCCCGGGGCCGGCCGCCCCGGGACCCGTCACTTGGGACCGCGAAAGGCTGGCGGGACGGCGAGGGGCGCGGTATGGTGCCCGAATCGCATGGGCGGACCCTGCCGTCCCGGGGCATTTGCCTCGGGCGCGGCGCCCCTGTTATGGTCCGCCGGCAGTGAATTCCAGCTCGCGTAAGCACATGGGGAACCGAAATGCGCGTCTATTATGACCGGGATGC
This sequence comes from Phaeospirillum tilakii, assembly GCF_042683125.1. Lineage (NCBI taxonomy): Bacteria > Pseudomonadati > Pseudomonadota > Alphaproteobacteria > Rhodospirillales > Rhodospirillaceae > Phaeospirillum > Phaeospirillum tilakii. Next base: position 59,837 of record NZ_JBHUIY010000014.1, on the reverse strand, counting down.
CGACGTCAATCTGATCAAGAGCAAGAAGGTTGCCGTCATCGGCTACGGCAGCCAGGGCCACGCCCATGTCCTCAATCTGCGGGATTCCGGGGTCAAGGACGTGGCGGTGGCGCTGCGCCCCGGTTCCGCGACCATCAAGAAGGCCGAGGCCGAGGGCCTCAAGGTGATGACCCCGGCCGAGGCCGCCGCCTGGGCCGACGTGGTGATGATCCTCACCCCCGACGAACTCCAGGCCGATCTCTACAAGGCCGAACTCGCCGCCAACCTGAAGCCGGGTGCGGCGCTGGTGTTCGCCCACGGCCTCGCCATCCACTTCAAGCTGATCGAGGCCCGCGCCGACCTCGACGTGTTCATGGTCGCCCCCAAGGGCCCCGGCCACACCGTGCGCGGCGAATACCTCAAGGGCGGCGGCGTGCCCTGCCTGGTCGCGGTGGCGCAGAACCCGACCGGCAACGCGCTCGAACTGGCGCTGTCCTACGCCTCGGCGATCGGCGGCGGCCGCTCGGGCATCATCGAGACCACCTTCCGCGAGGAATGCGAGACCGACCTGTTCGGTGAGCAGGTGGTGCTGTGTGGTGGCCTGACCAAGCTGATCCAGTACGGGTTCGAGACCCTGGTCGAGGCCGGCTACGCGCCGGAAATGGCCTATTTCGAGTGCCTGCACGAAGTGAAGCTGATCGTCGACCTGATCTATGAGGGCGGCATCGCCAACATGCGCTACTCGATCAGCAACACCGCCGAATACGGCGATTACGTCACCGGCCCGCGCATCGTCACCGAGGCGACCAAGGCCGAGATGAAGCGGGTGCTGGAAGACATCCAGTCCGGCCGCTTCGTCCGCGACTGGATGCTGGAATGCAAGGCCGGCCAGCCGAGCTTCAAGGCCACCCGCCGCATCCAGAGCGAGCACCAGATCGAGGCGGTCGGCGAGAAGCTGCGCGGCATGATGCCGTGGATCGCCAAGAACAAGCTGGTCGACAAGGCCCGCAACTAGGCCCTTCCGACGACGAAAAACCCCGGCACCTGCGGTGCCGGGGTTTTTTTTGCGGGCTCCGCCCGCCCCCGCCAAGGGCCGAAGGCCCTTGGATCCCGTTCCTTGCCCTTCGCGCGGCAAACGCCCGCGCCCAAGCGGGAAGGCCGCTCCGCACCCGACAACCAATGGGTTCCAAGGGCCTTGCGGCCCTTGGCGGGGGTGGGCGGAGCCCACATATCACCCCGAAACCCGATGGAAGAGTGGGCAAGAGCGGCCCCCTAAAACGGTTCGGCGCGAAGCCTGAAACCAGGCTTCCCCCCGACTGGGGTCCGATCCTTGGTCCGTCCGGCAGATGAAGAGCTCATCTGCCGGCGCGGAGAGGAAGGGCTTAGTTCTTCACCGACAGCGGGGTGGCCAGCTCCGGATAATCCTTCAGCTGGGACACACCGAGGAGCGGCTTGAAGGTCCCCTGGTGGCAAGTGGTGCAATTGATCTTGGGCGCATCACCCGCCGCGCCCAGACGGGCGGCCGGAAGGATCTTCGCCAGCGGATCGAACACCGTGTTGTTCAGCTCGCGGACGTGACGGATGGCGTTCCACGCCACCACACGCTGCGGGGTGCTTTCACTCCAGTCGGTGAAGGACCGGCTGTTGTGGCAGTAGGTGCAATTGACGCCCAGGCCGTCAGAGATGTGGGTCATCAGGCCATAGGTCCATTCCGCCTGAATGATCGACTTGCGCGGACCGGCATCCTTCTGCGGCAGAGCCTGCTGCGGGATGATGCGGAGGTCGTTGGCTTCCTTCAGGAACGGCGTGAACACGTCGTAGGGCAGCGCGGTATCGGCCACCACCGCCGAGGCACGGTTCTGACCGCTCGGGATGGGGGCGTAGCCGGAAGCGTGGCTCACGTTGGTGTTGGTGTACCAGATGTAGCTGGGCACCGGCGCGCCACGATGGCAGGTGTAGCAGGTCACGCCGGTTTCGGCGACGTGGGCCTTGAACTTGGTGTTGATGGTCCCGACCATCTCGAGCATCCGACGGGCGACCGTCTTGGTGTAGAGTTCGTCGGAAGCCATGTCCTCGGGATTGTGGCAGTAGTTGCAGCCCGCGTCCGGCGAGACCCAGCTGGTCATCGCCATCATCAGGCGGTCGAACTCGGCCTTGTCGAGATCACCCAGAACCTTGAGGTTCTTGTACTCGGCCGAGGCCTTCTTGCCTTCCGGATCGGCGGCCGGCAGCACTTCCGGCGCCTGGTTGGCGGCGACGAGGCGGGTATAGGCGCGATTCTGGTAGGACTGAATCATGCCCAGGCCGCGATAGCCGCGCTGCACGGAGTCGATCGGGGGCGTGGTAAAGGTGGTGGCGACGAACACAGCGCCAGCGATGGCGGCGAGTCCGATGACAGCGGAAATTCCGAGTTTCATTGCGCCACCCCCGAGGTCAAGGCCGGATCCGTGACGTGGAACACCGGCGGATAGGACGGAGCGAAACTGTGCTTGACGGCCCACAGATACCAGTTGTCAACCACGGTTCCGGTCAGAAGGATGCCGATAGCGGCGGTCAGGACGGTCAGCACCGCGAACCAGTAGCCCCAGCGATGGAACGACTCGATCGTGGCATTGAAACCGAGCTGCCAGCGCCACAGCAGCATCGCGCGCTCGACCGCGGTACCGCGATCGACGATCTGCTCCAGCTCGCGATCGCCGCCGTAACGGCTGACCGCCAGCAGGGTGCCGCCATGCATGGCGAACAGCACCGCCGACCCATAGAGGAAGGCAATCGAAAGAGCATGGAACGGGTTGTAGTAGAAGTTGCCGTAGCGGATCGAGATCGACGCGGTCCAGTCGAGGTGCGGGAACAGGCCGAACGGCACCGCCTCACCCCAGGACCCCATCAGCAGCGGCCGGAACAGGCCGAGGCTGAGGTAGAAGAAGATCGCGGCGGCAAACGCCCACGCCACGTGCGTGCCAAGGCCGAGAGCCCGGGCGCGGGTGTAGACGCGCACCCACCAGCACAGAATCGAGGCGGTCAGGAAGAAACCGGTGATCAGCCACCAACCGCCTTCGGCCAGCGGGGGCAGATGCAGGCCGTAGCTCGGCGCCGGCGGCTCGACCGCCAGCCAGAAGAACTGACGGACGAACTGGATCCAGTCCCAGCTCACCTGCGACATGAAGCTGAAGAAGCAGACGAAGGCGGCGATGCCGAAGCACAGCGCCGACGCAACGCCCCAACCGCCGAGATAGATCGGCCCGATCTGCGCATTCGCGACCTTGCCGACCCAGTAGGCGAAGAAGCCCTTGCCGAAGCGCTCGTCGTGGCCGGGTGGCAACGCGATGCCCGGATAGGTTTCACCGCGGATTTGCACGCGGTTGAAGATGTTTTGATATTCGGTCATTACGGTCACCTTGCGTTAGCGCCAGACGGGCAGATTGAGCCACCAGCCCCACCACTCGGGCCACCCGCGGGTCCAGAACGGACCGGAGATCACGATGCAGACCGCGCTCCAGAAAGCCGCCGAGATCGCGAGGAACAGGCCGATGCGGTGAATCGCCAGCGCGCCGCTCGAATAGCCGACCACGTCACGGAAGAAGGTATCTTCGTGTTCCGCCGCCTTCACCACTTCGCCCTTGCCCGGATTGGAGGCCGACAGGATCAGACCGCCATGCATCGCCAGCGCCAGGGCGTTGGTGAAGAAGAAGCTGATCGCGATCATGTGCGCGGGGTTGTAGTGGAAGTGCAGGAACTGGTAGCCGACGTTCGACACCCAGTCGAGGTGGCTGAAGATGCCGTAGGGGAAACCGAAGCCCCAGGCGCCCAGCAGCACCGGACGGATGACCACCAAGGTGACATACGCAAGAATCGCAAAGCTGAAGGCGAACGGGACATGCAGCCCGATGCCCAGCTTGCGGGAAATCTCAACCTGTCGCAGCGCCCACGACACGAAGGCGCCAATCGCGCAGATGGTGATGAACTGCCAGAAGCCGCCTTCGTTCAGCGGCGCGAAACCAAGACCGTAGCTGAGATCAGGAGGGGCGATGCTGATCTCCCACGGATTCCACGTCGGGCCGTGCGACGCAGCCAAAACGATGAGGGCGACGCCGAGCAAGGTGAAGAAAACCGTCGTCACCCCGAAAAACCCGACGTAAAACGGCCCCACCCAAAAATCGAACAGATCGCCGCCCACCAGCGTCCCCCCTCGGACGCGGTATTTCTTCTCGAAACTGAGCATCGCCATGTTGAAGTCCACCCTTTAGAGAGGCGCGGGGGATAAGAATCCCCCGCGACCTCGCCTGAACATTGCCAGCTTTGGGCTAGGGTGGACGACGCATGCCCAAGCCCTAGCCCACGCTACTTACTTCGCCGGCACCGGAAGGGTCTGCTGGACCACGGATCCATGCGCAACCCGGGCGCCGTCAAGCCAGTTGAACCGATCGGTGCTGAGCAGCAGGAAGTGGATCAGCAGACCGAGGACGGTCAGGAAGGTGAACAGCGCGGTCAGAGTTCTTCTCGGATCGTACAGAGTCCAAATCTTCCACATTTACGTAGCCTCCTTAGACCAGGCTGGAGAGAACCGACGACGCAACGGTGCTGGCGTTGTCAAGCAACGCGTAGCCCTTGACGCCCGGCAGCCAGGGGCGCCACTTCCAAGCGAGGAAGTGCGCGACGATGGCGACTACGATGAAGGAGATGAAGCTCGTCACGAAAATGCCGTGGAACTCCTGCGCTTCTGACTCGGACAGACCAGACAAGGTCCCGCCTCCTCTTATTGAGTTAGCCATATTGAACTCCCAACGACAGGCCTTCCGGCCATAACCGCCTCCCCCAGGCGGCGGGGCGCCGGTCCGCGAACGGGCCGGCAAACTCGCTTGGTGACCGGCCCTAGGCCGCCCGTCCCGCGCCCTGCGCGGTCAGCGCGGCGGACACATCCGCCGCAGTCACCCGATCCCTTCCTGCCGTGCGCACCTCGTGCTCAACGCTGTCGCGGAGTCGCTTGGCGGCGGAAATTCTCAGCAGGAACGGTTCCCTCTCCACAGCGGCCTCGAGCGTCCGACTCGCGTCGTCGTCCCAGGCCAATGCCTCCATCCGAGCCAGACGCGACAGGGTCCCCTCGACCTGATCCAGCTCAGTCCCCAAGGGCAGGATATGGAACAGCGCGTCGAACAGCGCGTTGCAGTATTCCTGCACCAGATAAGTTGCGCCAGCATACCCCATAAAAGGGGTCCCGGTCGAGCGCCTGACGATGGCACCGGGAAAAGAAGCTGGAATATACATCGAACGCAGCCCCAATTCGGCCGCATACATACGCTCGTTATAGGAGCCATACAGGACCAACGGCGGATTCGCCTTGAGCGCCTCTCTGACCTTTTGGTTATCCGGCTTGACTCCAGCCTGACGGGCGATGGCAAAGGCGCAGGGCATGCCCAGTTCGCCCTCGAGGAAGCCGCGCACGCCCCGCACATAGGTCTCGCTGGCGACGATGCCGAACGGGGCGGTGGCGAAGAAATCCTGGGTCACCGACCGCCACAGATCCCACACCGGCTTCAGCGTGGTCTGCTTCTCCTGGGCGATGAACGGCTCGGGATCGAGCCCGGTCAGTTCGCCCAGCTTGGTCAGGAAGGCGGTGGTCGAGAACACCCCGATCGGCGCCTGGAGGTAGGGCTTGCCCAGTTCCTCGCACAGCTTGCGGCCGAATTCGCGGTACATCACGATGTTGACGTCGGCGTCGCCCAGCCGGCGGATGTCGTCGACATGGGTCCCGAGCGGGAACACCAGATTGACCTCGCAGCCGATCCCCTCGACCAGCCGGCGGATCTCGGCGAGATCGGACGGCATGTTGAAGGTGCCGTAAATCGGGCCGATGATGTTGACGCGCGGCTTTTCCCCCGCCGCCCGCACCCGCGGCTTGGCCGGGGCATGCTTGGCGCCGAACTGGGTCCACAGCCAGAAGATCGCCCGGTCGGCCGCCTGCCACTGGTCGTCGTCGATGGTGCGCGGGATGAAGCGCAGCAGGTTCGACCCTTCCGGGGTGACGCCGCCGCCGATCATCTCGGCGATCGAGCCGGTCAGCACCACCGCCGGCATCGACTGGTCCTGGGTGGCGCTGGCGCGCCGCAGCGCGTCCTCGGTGCCACTCATCGACAGCTGCTCTTCCGACAGCCCGGTCACCACGATCGGCAGTTCATGCGGCGGCAGCGCGTCGGTGTAATGCAGCACCGCGGTCACCGGCAGGTTTTCACAGCCGACCGGCCCGTCGATCACCAGCCGCAGGCCACGGATCGCCGAGAAGGCGTAGACCGCGCCCCAGTAGCCGCCCGCCCGGTCGAGATCGAGCACCAGCATAATCAGGCCCTCCCCTGCGCGCCGAGCGGCGGGTTGGGACCATAGCCGGTGGCCTTGCCCTGGCCGACCTGATCGAAGAAGGCCAGCATCCGTTCGAACCGGGCCTTGCCGGCGCTCTGGGCGGCGACGATCGCGGCGATCGAACCGGCACCGGCCGGGCCGAACAGCGGCCGGGCCGACACCATGTTGGTGAAATACAGGGCGGGAATCGCCATCTCCTTCGCGTGCTGCACCAGCGGAGTGACGCCGAGGGCCAGATCCGGCCGGGCGTCCCGCATCGCCGCGATGTCCTGTTCGAGGGTGGCGCGGAACTGGACATGGACGCCCTTGGCCGCCAGCCATTCGGCATCGCCCTGGTTCCACGGGGTGCGCGGCGTCGCGGTGCCGACATAGGGCACCTCGGCCCCGGCCTCGACCATCAGCCGGGCCACCAGCAATTCCGAGCCCTCATAGCCCGAAACGGTGACGCGGGCCTTGATCGGATGGGCGTCGAGCGCGGCGCGGATCCCCGGCAGGGCGCGGTCCTTGGCGGCGTCGATCTGCTTGTCGCCGATCCCGACCGCCTTGCCGATCGCCTCCAGCCACGCGGCGGTGCCTTCGTACCCGACCGGGCCGGAGCCGACCACCGGCCGGCCCGCCGCCTGAAACTCACGCACCGAGTTGGTGTAGAACGGATGGATCGCGGCGGCGACGACGCAATCGAGCGCGGCATAGAGGTCGCGCCATTCGCGCGACGGCACCTGCGGCGCCAGCGCCAGCCCCATCGGCTGGAGCAGCCCGCCGATCACCATCGGGTCGGCCGGGAACAGTTCGCCCATCAGCGCCACGGTCGGCAGCTCGGCGCGGCCGCCGCGCGGCGCCGCCACCGGGCCGGATTCGGCCTCGAGCCGGGCATAGCGCAGCATCGCCCCGCTCAGCACGTCCTTGGCCTCGGCGTGGGTCGGCACCCCGAAGCCGGGCACCTCGATGGTGATGATGCGCACCCCGTCGATCTGCTTCGGCAGCAGGTCGAGCGGCACCCCCGAGGCGGTCGGGACGCAGAGATTGATTACGATGACGGTATCGACCTGCTCCGGCCGCGCCATCTGATAGACCGCCTTCTGCACGTCCTCGAACACCTGGCCGCGCACCAGCGTCTCGGAATCGAACGGCACGTAGCCGACGGTGCGCCGGGCGCCATAGAAGTGCGAGGTGAAGGACAGGCCGTAAACGCAACAGCCCGAGCCGACCAGGATGGTGGCGGTGCGCCGCATCCGCAGCCCGACGCGGAGCGCGCCGAAGGCCGGGCACATCGTCTGGGCCTGATCGTGCGGCCCCTTGGCCGGGACACTCCCCGCCGACGCGGTCTCCCCGCTGCCGGAGCAGCCGGGACCGGTCGAGGCCGGCGTGAGGAGGGTGGAGGACGACATCGACAGGGGCTTCCTTACGGGGTTTCGTAGATGACTTCGAGCGAGGGCTTGCGGGCCGCCTGAAGCCCACCCATATCCTCGGCGGTGGCCGGGACCAGGGTCACGTCGCGACCGACCGCGTCGCCCTTGAACAGGTTGAGGAGGCCTTCCTGCGACAGCGGCTTCGGATGGATCGGCGGCGCCAGATCGACCTGCTCGGCCAGCGCCGCGAACAGCGGGCCCCAGGTGCCGTCGGGCTGGGCGACGATCTCGTAGGCGGCCGACAGCCGGCGGATCCCCTCGTCGGCGGGAATGGTGGCGAGGATCGGAATCTGGGCCTGGGCGGCGAAGGCCTGAGCCTCGCCGGTGCCGTCATCCTTGTTGATGACGATGCCGGCGACGCCGACATTGCCGCCGAGGCGACGGAAATACTCGACCGCCGAACAGACGTTGTTGGCGACGTAGAGCGACTGGAGGTCGTTGGCACCGACCACGATCACCTTCTGGCACATGTCGCGCGAGATCGGCAGGCCGAACCCGCCGCACACCACGTCGCCGAGGAAATCGAGCAGGACGTAATCGAAATCCCAGTCATGGAAGCCGAGCTTCTCCAGGATCTCGAAGCCGTGGATGATGCCACGGCCGCCACAGCCGCGACCGACCTCCGGCCCGCCCAGCTCCATCGCGAACACCCCGTCGCGCTTGAAGCAGACGTCGCCGATCGTCACCTCCTCGCCCGCCGCCTTCTTGCGGGCCGAGGTCTCGATGATGGTCGGACAGGCGCGACCGCCGAACAGCAGCGAGGTGGTGTCGCTCTTCGGGTCGCAGCCGATCAGCAGCACCTTCTTGCCGCGCTGGGCCATCATGTAGGAGAGGTTGGCGAGCGTGAAGCTCTTGCCGATGCCCCCCTTGCCATAGATGGCGATGATCTGGGTCTTGGCCGCCGCCCGGCTGCGGCCATCGGCCAGGACCCCCGGCGCGGCCGCGCCTCCCTTGCCGGACGGAGGGACGCCATCGAGCGGCGCGGTCATGAGCAAGCTCCCCAATCGAGAATCATCTTGAGACAGGTCGGATCGCTGAACGCGGTCCGGTAGGCCTGGGCGGCCTCGGGCGCCGGATGGCGGTGGGTGATCAGGCCGTCGAGCGACAGCTTGCCGTCGCGGATCAGGGCCATCACCGCCGGCAGGTCCGGCTCGCGCCATTCGGCGGCGATGCGCAGCCGCGCCTCGCGCATGAAGGCGGGCGGGAAGGCGAAGCTGACCGGCTCGTGATAGAACCCGGCCAGCACCACCTCGCCCCCGGGGGCGAGACGGCCGATCAGGGTGTCGAGCAGACCGACATCGCCGCTGACGTCATAGATCGCGCGGTAATCCTGGCGGGTGTCGGTGGCCGGATCGATCACCGCGTAGCCCTGGGCCCCGTCCATCCGCACCGGATTGCGCTCCCACACCGTCGGCTGGGCGCCGAGCGCCACCGCGATGCGGGCGACCAGCCGGCCGAGCACGCCGTGACCGACGATCAGCTCGGGCAGACGGACCCCTTCGGGCGCCATGGTGTGATAGGCGGTGGCGGCCAGCGCCAGCAGCACGGCGCGTTCGCCCAGCGAATCCTCGACCGGATGGACCCGGGCACCCGGCACCACCACCCGCTGGGCGGCGCCGCCGAACAGGCCGCGCACCTCGCCATAACAGCGGGCGCCGGGCACGAACACCCGCTCGCCGACGCGGCGGCCGGAGGCCGGGCCGGCCAGGGCGACGCGGCCGACGGATTCGTAACCGGGAACCAGGGGATAGCCCATGCCGGGGAACGGCGGCATGCGGCCGGTATAAAGAAGACGCTCGGTGCCGGTGCTGATGCCGCTCCACTCGATATCGACGACGACGTCCTCGTCACCGGGAGGCGTCAGTTCCAATCGACTAAGCTCGAGGCGCTCCGGTTCCGTGAGCACGACGGCAATGGTGTTCATCCACTTCCCCCAGCGGATCCCTTGCGGGCCAACCTTCGTCCGAGGCGCCAGTTTATGCTGGCCGACCCCGCTGTCAATCGATTTCTGGCGGCTCGCCCCGCCCCCGATCGCGGAAAAATTCCAGACCAACCAATTGAAAAGACACGCTTTTCTTGCAGCACCCCGGCGGGCGGCGGGCAGACGCGCCCCCGCCGCTCCCGTCGCAACCGCGACGGGAGGCGCCAGCGAATCAAGCCGGTCTGGAACGGGCGGCGACGGCCTCAGGCGGCGCGGCGCAGCTTCTTCGGCAGCAGGCTCGACACCTGCTGATGGATCAGGGTCTGCAGCGCCTCGCGGCCGGGGCAGTCGGGGATCGCGGCGATCGCCGCCGCCGACAGCTCGTCGAGCCGGCGCAGCGCCCCGGCGAGACCCAGCTGCAACGCCGCGCTGGGGCGGTCGTTGGCACGGTCCTGACCGGTCGGCTTGCCGATTTCCTCCGGCTTGGCGGCGACGTCGCGGATGTCGTCGAGCACCTGATAGGCCTCGCCCAGCCGTTCGCCCAGCGCGCGCCACGCCTCGGGATCGGCCCCGGCGGCGGCGGCGCCGGCCATGGTGGCGGCGGCGAACAGGGCACCGGTCTTCTGCTGGTGGTATTCGGACAGGTTGATCTGGTCCTCGCACTCCCAGGCCTGACCGGCGATGATGCCGGTCGGCGCGCCGACCGAGCCGCCGACCATCAGCATCAGCGGCGCGATCCGCTCCGGCCGGGGCACCCCGGCCAAGGCGAGCTGCTCGAACGCCAGCACGATCAGGGCGTCGCCGACCAGCAGGGCCAGCGGCTCGCCATAGGCCTTGTGGACCGAGGCCCGACCGCGACGCAGGTCGGCATTGTCGAAACAGGGCATGTCGTCATGCACCAGCGAGGCGCAGTGCAAAAGCTCGATCGCGGCGGCGGTGGCATCGGCCAGACCCGGCGCGTCGTCACCGCAGGCGGCGGCGACGGCAAGGCACAGACGCGGCCGCAGCCGCGACCCGCCCGGAAACACCGCGTGCTGCACCGCTTCGGCCAGACGCGGCGGGCATCCCGGCCCGCCGAACCGCCCCAGCGCCGTGGTCAGAGCCCCCTCGACCCGAGCCATGGCATCCATGTTGTCCCCCTGTCAAAGTCCTGAAACGTCCCGTGGTCGCCAATATGTCAAATTCCGCCGGCCGTGGGAAGGGACTCGCGACCGGGGCAGGACGGCACGTTTTTCCCGTGACAGCGGCGGGGATTTCGACCACACCTAGCCGCCGGGGCCGGCGCCGCCGGGGTCCGGCCCCACCCGGCCCAGGACTCCCGGCGGAGACGGAAAAGAGATGCGATTGAACGGGCTTCGCCCTTCCCTGAGGATTCGCCCCGCGCTGCGCGGCGGCAGCGGCGATCCCGCCGCGATCGACACCGGCCGCGCCGCCGACGGCCTGATCGAAGGCCTGATCCGCCCCTCCGAAACCGATCTGCCCGACCCCGGCCCGCTGCCCTGCGGCCGCCGCTTCGCTTCGCCCCGCCCCGACGCCTTCAACGACCGGGGCGGCCCCCGTTTCGACCTGCCGGTGCCGGCCTCGGGCTATGCGTGGTGGTACATCGACGCGATCAGCGACGACGGCCGCCACGCCCTGACCCTGATCTTCTTCCTCGGCAGCGTGTTCTCTCCTTATTACGCCTGGGCGCGGCGGGGCCGGGAGGCCGACCCGCTCGACCATTGCTCGGTCAATGTCTGCCTCTACGGCGCCGCCCCCCGGGGCTGGGCGATGACCGAGCGCCGGCGCGCGGCGGTGCACCGCACCGCCGACACCCTGGTGATCGGGCCGAGCGCGCTGCGCTGGACCGGCAGCGCGCTGGAAATCCGCCTGTCGGAACGGACCTTCCCCCTGCCCGGCCGGATTCGCGGCACGGTGCGGGTCCATCCCCGCGTGCTGACCCGCCACACCGTCCGGCTCGACGCCAAGGGCGAGCATTGCTGGACCCCGTTCGCCCCCGAGGCCCGGGTCGAGGTCGAACTGAGCCAGCCCGGCCTCAGCTGGTCCGGCCCGGGCTATTTCGACGGCAACAACGGCGCGGTGCCGCTCGAAAGCTCGTTCACCCGCTGGACCTGGGCCCGCGCCCCGCTGTCGGACGGCACCGCGGTGCTGTACGACGTCACCCGCCGCGACGGCACCGACCTCGCGGTGGCGCTGAAGATCGGCCGTGACGGCAAGGTCGAGGACCGCGAGCCGCCGCCCCCCGCCCCGCTGCCGACCGGCGCGTGGAAGGTGTGGCGCGAGACCCGCGCCGATGCGGGCCACTCCGCCCGGCTGGTCGAGGCGCTGGAGGACACGCCGTTCTACACCCGCTCGGTGATCGGCACCCATCTGTTCGGCGAGAAGGTGACCGGGGTGCATGAAAGCCTGTGCCTCGACCGCTTCGGCAAGAGCTGGGTCCAGGCGCTGCTGCCGTTCCGCATGCCGCGCCGCTTCGCCTGAACCACGGACCGGGCGCGGTCCGGCGCGGCGCCGGGCCGCGCTTGCCGCCGCCCCGGTTCTATGGCTCAATGCGCCGATGGCACCGACCCCGTTCCCGCTCGCGCCGGCCGCGTCCGCGCCGTTCGATCTGGCCGCCCATTTCATGGAATGCGGCGCGCTCGACACCAACCTCAGCCTGGCCCCGGGCCAGCGGCTGGTGATCACCGACGACCTGCTCGACGGCTCGATTCCCGACCCCGCTGCCCTGTCGATGGCGGCGATCGTCGCCCGCGACGGCCAGGTCGCCCGCGCCGCGCTGATTCCGCTCGGCGTCGCCGCCAGCAAGCTGGGCGCCGGCGAGCGCGACCGCTACGAGCGGCTGTTCGCCCTGATCGAGGACACCGCCTTCGCCCCGGAAGCCCGGGATTCGGCGGAAAGCCTGATCCAGACCCATTTCCGCGAGGCCCGCATCCGCGACCTCGCCGCCGAACTGGGCGACAGCATCGGCGTCGCCCGCCAGCGCTACCGCGCCTTCCTCGACGTGGTCCGCCTGCTGGGCGAGGGACGGATCTCGCACGGCGCCTTCGTTGACGAGTTCCTCGATTTCACCCGGCAGGTCGCCGGCAAGCTCGATTTCGGCATCTATGCGATGTGTGTCGACCGGCTGTTCGCCAGCGAACGGATCTCGATGGTGATCAAGGCCGCGCTGCTGCGCGAGATCCTGGCCTATCCGCCGCTGATCCGGCGCGAGCTGGTGACCTCGCTGCTGGCCGCCCCCACCACCGGGGCGGAATTGCTGGCGCTGGCCCGGGCCGAACTGGCGGCGCGGCTCGACCCCCGCCAGCAGACCGAGGTCCGGCTCTACACCCTGCTCAAGCGCAGCTGGCTGGCCCGCAAGCCGGGCTGAGCCTCACGGCTTGGTGTGCGACTTGATCTTGTAGCCGTAGACGCAGACATCGGCATCGCCCGGTTGCCCGCCCGGCCCCGGGTGCCCCGGGTGGTGCGGAAATATTCCGCCACCTCGTGCGCCTCGTATTCATCCCTGGCGCGGCGGGCGATGCAGGCGTCGCCCTTGTCCTTGACCCGGTGCTGGCGTTGCAGCTTGGCCCGGGGCGCCGCCGCCACCCCGACATACCACCCGCCGAACTCGCCGCCGTTGCGCGCGATGAAGTCCTCGATGTCGCCGATGATTTCGCTGCGCGACTTGGCCGCCATGATGCCTCCCTCCCTTTGACCGGGCGGAGTCAGCTATATCAGGCGGCCTATAACAAGTGATTAAAGCGGGCTCCCGCCCGCACCCGGCCGGGGCGATGCCCCGGCCCCCCTTTGTTTTCATCGATGAAAAAAAGGGAGGTTTGGAGGCGCCAGCCTCCAAGCGGGTGCGGGCGGCAGCCCGCCGAGACGTCAGCCTTCGACCCGGGAGAAATCGGCCACCGCCTCCATCGCCGCGCCGATCGCGGCGAGCAGGGTCAGGCGGGCGACGCGGCGTTCCGGCTCGGGGGCGTTGACGGTGACGCGGTCGAAGAAGGCGTCGAGCGGCCGGCGCAGGGTGGCCAGCGCCGCCATCGCCGCCGCGAAATCCTCGCCCGCCACCGCCTGGGCCACCGCCGGCCCGACCGCGTCGAGCGCGGCGGCCAGGGCCTGTTCCTCGGCCTCGACCAGCACCGCCGGATCGACCGTGCCGGTGAAGCGGATGCCGTCCTTCTTCTCCTCGATGCGGACGATGTTGGCGGCGCGGCGATAGGCGATCAGCAGGTTGGCGCCGTCGTCCGAGGCGAGGAACCCGGCCAGCGCCTCGACCCGCTGGCGCAGCAGCACCAGATCGTCCTGACCGCCCAGCGCGAACACCGCCGCGATCAGGTCGTGACGGATCCCCTGTTCCTTCCAGGCGACGGCGAGGCGGTCGGCGAAGAAGGCCAACAGATCGGCGGTGGTGGTGGCGGCATCGCGCTTCAGCCCGGCCGGATAGAGCCCATGGGCATGGGCGAACAGCGCGGCCAGCGACAGGCGCAACTTGTTCTCGCCGATCAGCCGGATCACGCCGAGCGCGGCGCGGCGCAGGGCGAACGGATCCTTCGAACCGGTCGGCTTTTCGTCGATGGCGAAGAAACCGACCAGCGAATCGATCTTGTCGGCCAGCGCCACCGCCACCGCCACCGGGGCGGTCGGGCAGGCGTCGGACGGGCCGACCGGGGCGTAATGCGCCGCGATCGCCTCGGCCACCGCCGGATCCTCGCCGTCGTTGCGGGCGTAATAGCGGCCCATGATCCCCTGGAGTTCGGGGAACTCGCCGACCATTTCCGACGACAGATCGGCCTTGGCCAGCCGGCCGGCGCGCTCGGCCAGGGCGGCGTCGGCGCCGAGGCGGCGGGCGATCTCGGCCGCCAGCGCGGCGATGCGGCCGGCCTTGTCGAGCATCGAGCCGAGCCCGGCATAGAAGGTGCGCTCGGCCAGCTTGGGCAGGCGCGAATCGAGCCGGTGGCGGCGGTCGGTGTCCCAGAAGAACTTGGCGTCGGACAGACGGGCGCGCAGCACCCGCTGGTTGCCGGCGACGATCGCCGCGCCGCCGTCGGCGGCCCGCATGTTGGCGATCACCACGAAGCGCGGCGCCAGCGACCCGTCCTGCTTCAGCAGGCTGAAATATTTCTGGTGGCTGCGCATCGAGGTGATCAGCACCTCGGCCGGAACGTCCATGAAGGCGTCGTCGATGCTGCCGATCAGCGGCACCGGCGCCTCGACCAGCCCGGTGACTTCGGCCAGCAGGCCGTCATCCGGCTTGAGCCGCAGCCCCTCGGCGGCGGCGAGCGCCTCGGCCCCGGCCAGGATCGCGGCGCGGCGTTCCTCGGGATCGAGCACCACCTGGGCGGCGCGCAGCCTGGCCTGATAATCGGCGAAATCGGTGACGGCGAACGGTTCGGGGGCGAGGAAGCGATGGCCCCGGCTGGTGTCGGCGGCGGCGACCGGGCCGAAGGCGACCGGCACCACCGCGCCGTCGAACAAAGCCAGGATCGACTGGATCGGCCGCACCCAGCGCACGTCATGGGCGCCCCAACGCTGCGACTTGGGCCAGGGGAAATTGGCCAGGGTGGCCTCGACCACCTCGCGCAGCAGATCGACGGTGGCGCGGCCCTTGCGCTCGATCACCGCGAACCAGAACACCCCCTTGCCGGTGTCGCGCTGTTCGAGCTGGTCCTGGGCCAGACCGGTCGATTTGAGGAAGCCGTCGAGCGCCTGGGCCGGGGCGCCGACGCGGGGGCCGCGTCGTTCCTCGGACAGATCGGGCCCGGCCAGCGGCAGCCCGTCGATCGCCAGCACCAGCCGGCGCGGGGTGACCAAGGCGCGGGCATCGTCGAAGGCGATGCCGCCGGCGGCGAGGCCGTCGCCGATCATCCGGCGCAGATCCTCGGCGGCGCGGGCCTGCATGCGGGCGGGAATTTCCTCGGACAGGATTTCGAGCAGGAACTGGGCCATGATCACGCCTCCTCCGCCTGACGGGCGAGCCAGCCTTCGCAACAGGCCTTGGCCAGGGCGCGCACCCGGCCGATATAGGCCTGCCGCTCGGCGACCGAGATCACCCCGCGCGCGTCGAGCAGGTTGAAGCGGTGACTGGCCTTGATGCATTGGTCATAGGCCGGCAGCGGCAGCCGGGCCGCCAGCAGCGCATTGCATTCCGCCTCGGCGTCCTCGAAATGGCGCAGCAGCATCGCGGTGTCGGCATGTTCGAAATTATGGGCGGAATATTCGCGCTCGGCTTCGAGGAAGATGTCGCCGTAGCGCACGCCGTCATCGTTGTAGCGCAGGTCGTAGACGTTCTCGACCCCCTGGATGTACATCGCCAGCCGTTCCAGCCCGTAGGTCAGCTCGACCGCGACCGGATCGCATTCGATGCCGCCGACCTGCTGGAAATAGGTGAACTGGGTGACTTCCATCCCGTCGCACCACACTTCCCAGCCCAGGCCCCAGGCCCCCAGCGTCGGGCTTTCCCAATCGTCCTCGACGAAACGGATGTCATGGGCGGCGGGATCGATCCCCAGCGCGCGCAGGCTGTCGAGATAGAGCCCCTGCGGATCGGCCGGGCTCGGCTTCAGCAGCACCTGGAACTGATAATAATGCTGCAACCGGTTGGGATTCTCGCCATAGCGCCCGTCCTTGGGCCGGCGCGACGGCTGGACATAGGCACAGCGCCACGGCTTCGGCCCCAGCGCGCGCAGGGTGGTGGCGGGGTGAAAGGTGCCGGCGCCGACCTCCATGTCGTAGGGCTGGAGGATCACACAGCCCCGCTCGGCCCAGAAGGCCTGAAGGGTGAGGATAAGGCTCTGGAAACTGGGCGCTGCGCCGCTGCTCGCCATCGGAACCGCCATCGCTGGAAGGGGGGAGCGGCAACCCTAGCGATGGGCTCCCGGCCGGTCAAGGCCGTCCGCGGGCGCTCGGAGAAGGATCGGGATCCAAGGGCCCCCGGCCCTTGGCGGGTGTGGGCGGCGCCCACGCTCAGGGGGTGGCGAACTGCCAGCCGAACCAGCGCCAGCGGCCGTCGAGGGTGGGCAGGGTGCAGTTGAGCCGGGCGCGGCCGGGGGGGATCGGCTTGGTCATCCGCACCTCGATGCGGGGGCCGAGCTGCTCGACCCGGACCTGCCCCTCATGCGAGGCGTAGCAGGACAAGGCGGCGATGCCGGGGATCTCCTCGGCCAGGGTGAAGCCGAAGGCGGGGGGATTGACCCGCACCACCGGATCGGCCGGGGTGAGATCGACCGCCGGCAGCGGCAGCGAGCGCACCACCAGCCGGAAGCGGTCAAGCTCGCCATGCGCCCCGATCATGATGAAGCGCGGCAGATAATAAGGATTGAACCCGCGCCACAGCGCACCGGAATGCTGGCCGAAGGCGGCGAGGAAGCCGGCCTGACGCACCAGGGCGATCGAGATGGCGTCGGCCTCGCCACCCGGCCAGGCGAACAGATCGGGGGCGGTGCCGAGTTCCTGGGCGAAGCGGGACTGGGCGCGGCCGAGATCGGCGGCGGCGGCCTCGACCCCGACGCGGGGGAAACGCAGCCGGGCGGCGCCCAGGCTGCCGATGGTCACCCCCTCGGCGCGCAATTCGCGCAGCTGGCTCCAGCCGAGGGTTTCGCCGCCATGGTCGATCTCGTCGGTGGCGACGAACAGGGTGACCGGCAGGCCGGCATCGCGCAGCAGCGGCCAGGCCCGGCTGTAGAAGCCGTAGGAGGCGTCATCGACGGTGATCGCCACCGTCTTGTCGGGCAGGCGCCGGCCCTCGCGCAAGGCGTGGGCGATCTCGGGCAGCGGCAGCACGGTGAAGCCGCCGCTCTTCAACTCGGCGATATGGCTGGCGAGTTGGTCGGAGGTGGTGTTGAGGGCGGCGACGCGATCATCGTCGAAGCGGTGATACAGCAGCACCACCGCCGAGTCCGCCGCCCGCACCGGCGGCGCGAGCGCGAACAGGCCGAACAGCCAGATCATCACCGCCGCGGCAGCGCAGCCTGTCCGCATCCTCCCCTGGTCTCCCCGGCCCCGGCCCCCTTATAGTGGGATGTTTGCCGCATCGGGGCGGCCGAGTACAAGAACAAAGCGGGTGAAGGAGGGGCAGGATGACCGAGGGGCTCGATCAGGCCGGACAGGATCTGCTGTTTCACGCCGCCCATACCCCCCAGCGTTTCCTCGACCGGCCGGTGGCGGACGAGACGCTGGAACGGGCGTGGGACCTGGCCCGGATGGGGCCGACCGCCGCCAACGGCCAGCCGCTGCGGGTGCTGTTCCTGCGCACCGCCGAGGCCAAGGCGCGGCTGCTGCCGGCGCTGGCGCCCAGCAATCTCGACAAGACCCGCTCGGCCCCGGTCACCGCGATCGCCGCCCACGACCTCGCCTTCTTCGAACGGCTGCCGACGCTGTACCCGTTCGTCGATGCCCGCGCCTGGTATCAGGACAAGCCGGCGCTGGCCGAGGAAACCGCCTTCCGCAGCGGCACCCTCCAGGCCGGCTACCTGATCCTGGCGCTGCGCGCGGTCGGGCTGGCCTGCGGACCGATGAGCGGGTTCGACGCCGCCCGGGTCGATGCCGACTTCTTCGCCGGCACCAGCCTGCGCAGCAACCTGCTGATCAACATCGGCTATCCCGATCCGGCCTTCGTGCGGCCGCGCGCGCCGCGCCTCGCCTTTGCCGAGGCCTGCACCCTGCTCTGAACCGGCGGGGGGATCAGCGGCGGCGGCGCGGCGCCAGGGCCCGGACCAGCAGCAGCGCCAGCAGGGCGGAATAGGCGACGTTGAGCGCGGCGAAGGTGATGCCGTGATAGGACCAGGACGGCTGGTCGCACGGCGGCATATCGACCGGCCGGCTCATCGCCGCCGCCAGATCGAGGGTGGCGGGATCCATCTCGGCCAGACCGGGCGGGGTCGAGCCGCACACCGCCGAATGCCACCAGTTCTGTTCGACCCCGACATGATAGGCGGCGATCGCGGCGTTGACCGCCAGCACCAGCGCCGCCAGCCCGGCCAGACGGCGGCGCAGCCCCACCGTCAGCACCGGCCAGCAGGCCAGCGCCAGCAGCGGCACCGCCAGGGCATAGGGCACCCGCTCGGTCAGGCACAGCACGCAGGGACGCGCCCCGGCGCCGTACTGGGCGGTGAAGGCGATGGCGAGAGCGGCGACGCAGCCGGCCAGGACGACCAGGGCCGGGGCGGCGGCGATGGAAAGGCGGGACGAACGGCTCATCGTCGGAACTATATCGGGCTTTGTCCCGAGGCGGAAGCGCGCGCCGGCCCTGCCGAAAGGATTGGCCCGCCGCCGCCGGCGGCGGGCGGGCCGCCGGCTACAGTTTGCCCTTCAGCTCGGACGCGCTGTAATTGCTGAAATGGCCTTCCTTGGCGGCCTGCTGGCGGGCGCGGCCGATCGCCGCCTTGACCCGGCCGCCGATCGCCGGAGACGAGACCTGACGCTCGACCTCAACCGAAGCGCAGGCCGGACAGGCCGCACTCTCGCCACCGCGCAACAAGGCCTCGAATTCCTCACCGCATTTGCTGCATCGAAACGAAAAAATCGGCATGATTCCTCCTGTCGCCGGACGGACAGGGGAGCATAGCGCCGACGGGATGCGACGAAAAGCGGCACGACGGACGAAAGAACAAAAACCGGGCAGCGGAGTGGCCGGTCAGGCGGCGCTCAGCCGACAAGGGGCGTGGCCGAGGGCGGCGCCGGCCTCGGCCAGCAGCGGCCACACCGAGGCCGGGGTCAGGCCGTCGCGCCGCATCAACAGGTGGATGATCGGATCGGCCATCAGGTCGGCCAGCGCCGGCTCGCCATTGCGCCAGGGATCCCACGGCCGGGCCGGGGGCGAGGAAACGGGGGCAAGCGTCGCGCGCGTCATCACGGCCTCCATCGGAGCGGGCTCCGCATCCTGCGGGCGTGACGGTCACGATAGGGGCGGAGCCCCGCCGCGTCAAGATAAATCTATAGATTTTGTAGATTATGAAAACCGGCGCTGTTAAACTCGGCTTGACAGCAAAAACACACCTATCTATACGGTTTATGAACTTCAAAACCGGGCGACCGAAGGGAACGCAGCGATGATCCGAGACGACGGTGGCGACCTCGCCAAACTGATCCTGACCGCGGCCTCGGCCGTCGGCATCGCCCTGGCGCTGGCGCTGGCGATCCCCGGCGCCCATGCCGCCGACAGCCGTGCCCTGCTCAACGTCTCCTACGACCCGACCCGCGAGCTGTACCAGGACGTCAACGCCGCCTTCGTCAAGCAGTGGAAGGCGCGGACCGGCGAGGACCTCAGGATCAACCAGTCGCATGGCGGCTCGGGCAAGCAGGCCCGCGCGGTGATCGACGGGCTGGAGGCCGACGTGGTCACCCTGGCGCTGGCCTACGACATCGACGCCATCGCCCAGCGCGGCCAGATCGAGCCCAACTGGCAGACCCGACTGGCCGCCAACAGCGCGCCCTACACCTCGACCATCGTGTTCCTGGTGCGCAAGGGCAACCCCAAGCACATCAAGGACTGGGACGATCTGGTCCGTCCCGGGGTGCAGGTGATCACCCCCAACCCCAAGACCTCGGGCGGGGCGCGCTGGAACTACCTTGCCGCCTGGGGCTACGAACTGAATCGCTCGGGCAACGATCCGGCCAAGGCCGAGGCGTTCCTGACCCAGTTGTTCCACAACGTCCCGGTGCTCGACACCGGCGCGCGCGGCGCCACCACCACCTTCACCCAGCGCGGCATCGGCGACGTGCTGATCGCCTGGGAGAACGAGGCGATCCTGGCCCTGGCCGAGGTGCCCGGCCAGTTCGAGATCGTCGCCCCGCCGCTGTCGATCCTGGCCGAGCCGCCGGTGGCGGTGGTCGACAAGGTGGTCGATCGCCACGGCACCCGCGCCCTGGCCGAATCCTATCTCGCCTTCCTCTACAGCCCGGAAGGCCAGGAGATCATCGCCCGCAACCATTACCGCCCGCGCGATCCCGACGTGGCCCGGCGCCATCAGGCCGAATTCCCGCCGGTGCGGCTGTTCACCATCGACGACGTGTTCGGCGGCTGGACCAAGGCGCAGGCCACCCACTTCGCCGATGGCGCCCTGTTCGACCGGATCATCGTCAATGCCAAGAAATAGAGGTGGCGCGGGCCGGCCGTGGCGGGTGATCCCCGGCTTCGGCCTGACGCTGGGCCTGACGCTGGGCTGGCTGTCGATCCTGGTGCTGATTCCCCTGGCCAGCCTGTTCATGCTGGCCTCGGGCCTGTCCTGGCAGCAATGGGGGGCGATCCTGGCCGATGACCGGGTCGAGGCCGCCTTCCTGCTCAGCTTCGGCGGCGCCCTGGTCGCCGCCCTGATCAATGCCGGCGCCGGCCTGCTGGTGGCCTGGGTGCTGGTGCGCTATTCCTTCCCCGGACGGCGGGTGGTCGATGCCCTGGTCGATCTGCCCTTCGCCCTGCCCACCGCCGTCGCCGGCATCGCCCTGGCCGCGCTGTACGCCCCGACCGGCTGGCTCGGCCGGCTGATCGAGCCGCTCGGGCTCAAGGTCGCCTTCACCCCGCTCGGGGCGATCGTGGCGATGGTGTTCGTCGGCCTGCCGTTCGTGGTGCGCACGGTGCAGCCGGTGCTGGAGGACATCGACCGCGAGGTCGAGGAGGCGGCCGCCTCGCTCGGCGCCAGCCGCTGGCAGACCTTCCGCCGCGTCCTGCTGCCGACGCTGGCGCCGCCGCTGCTGACCGGCTTCGCCCTGGCCTTCGCCCGCGCCGTCGGCGAATACGGCTCGGTGATCTTCATCGCCGGCAATTTCCCCGGTTTGTCCGAGATCGTGCCGCTGCTGATCGTGGTCCGGCTCGAACAATATGATTATGTCGGCGCCACCGCGATCGCCGCGATCATGCTGGTGGCCTCGTTCCTGCTGCTGCTGCTGATCAACGGCCTGCAACGCTGGAACCGCGACCGGATGGCGGGGAGCGCCGCGTGATGGCCCGTCGTCGTTTCCGCCTCGGCCCGCCGCTGCTGATCGCCCTTGCCCTCGGCTTCCTCGCCTTGTTCCTGGTGCTGCCGCTGGCGGCGGTGCTGACCCAGGCCTTCGCCAAGGGGGCCGGGGCCTATCTCGCCGCGCTGACCCAGCCCGACGCCTGGGCGGCGATCCGGCTGACCCTGCTGGTGGCGGCGGTGGCGGTGCCGGTCAATCTGGCGTTCGGGCTGGTCGCCGCCTGGGCGATCGCCAAGTTCGACTTTCGCGGCAAGAGCCTGCTGATCAGCCTGATCGACCTGCCCTTTTCGGTCTCGCCGGTGATTTCCGGTCTGGTGTTCGTGCTGCTGTTCGGCCTCCAGGGCTGGTTCGGCGAGGCGCTGCGCGACCACGGGGTGCGGATCCTGTTCGCGGTGCCGGGGATCGTGCTGGCGACGATGTTCGTCACCTTCCCCTTCGTCGCCCGCGAACTGATCCCGCTGATGGAGGAACAGGGCCGCGAGGAGGAGGAGGCGGCGCTGGTGCTGGGCGCCGGCGGCCTCAGGACCTTCTGGTCGGTCACCCTGCCCAACGTCAAATGGGGCCTGCTGCACGGGGTGCTGCTGTGCAACGCCCGGGCGATGGGCGAGTTCGGCGCGGTGTCGGTGGTGTCCGGCCACATTCGCGGCCTGACCAACACCATGCCGCTGCATGTCGAGATCCTCTACAACGAATATGATTTCGTCGGCGCCTTTGCCGTCGCCTCGCTGCTGGCGCTGCTGGCGGTGCTGACCCTGGTGGTCAAGGCGGGGCTGGAATGGCGCCTGCGCGACGAGATCGCCGCCCTGCGCCGGTCCTGAGCCCGCGCCCCTTCCCGCCCCCCCCTCTCTCCCCCCCGCACGTCCGAGGCCCCGATGATCGAAGTCCGTTCCCTGTCCAAACGCTTTGGCGCCTTCCGCGCCCTCGATGCGGTGTCGCTGCGGGTCGAGCCGGGCAAGCTGGTGGCGCTGCTCGGCCCGTCCGGCTCGGGCAAGACCACCCTGCTGCGGATCCTGGCCGGGCTCGACGCGCCGGATTCCGGCAGCGTCTGGCTCGACGGCACCGAGGCAACCCAACTGGCGGCGCGCGACCGGGGGGTCGGCTTCGTGTTCCAGCATTACGCCCTGTTCCGTCACATGACCGTCGCCGACAACATCGCCTTCGGCCTGACGGTGCGGCGCGGCCGCGACAAGCCGGCCAAGGCCGAGATCGCCCGCCGCGTCGCCGAACTGCTGGAGCTGGTGCAATTGTCGGGGCTGGCCGGGCGCTATCCCAACCAATTGTCGGGCGGTCAGCGCCAGCGGGTGGCGCTGGCCCGCGCCCTGGCGGTCGAACCCCGCCTGCTGCTGCTCGACGAGCCGTTCGGCGCACTCGACGCCCAGGTGCGCAAGGAACTGCGCCGCTGGCTGCGGCGGCTGCATGACGAACTCGGCCTGACCGGGGTGTTCGTCACCCACGACCAGGAAGAGGCGCTGGAAGTGGCCGACGAGGTGGTGGTGATGAACCAGGGCCGGATCGAGCAGATCGGCAGCCCGGCGGCGATCTATGACAGCCCGGCCAGCCCGTTCGTCTACCGCTTCCTTGGCAATGTCAACGCCCTGCCCTGCCACCTGCGCGACGGCATCGCCGAGGTCGGCGGGGTGCGGCTGGCCGCCGAGCTGAACGGCGACGGCCCGGTCAACGGCAGCGCGGTCGCCTTCGTCCGCCCCCACGACGTCGCCCTCGGCCCGCCCTCGCCCGGCCTGCCCCAGGCGGTGGTCGAGCAGATGGCGATCCTCGGCCCGGTGGTGCGGGCCGACCTGCGCCTCGCCGGCGACATCCCGCTCGAGGTCGAGCTGAGCCGCGAACAGCAGGGCCTGCTCGGCCTCGCCCGGGGCGCCGCCGTCGGGGTCACCCTGCGCCGGGCGCGGGTGTTCGCCGGGGCCGCCTGACGCCCCCGCCCCGGCGGGAAAACAACACATTTTTGTGTGTTATTATGGTCAATAATACACAAACCGATTGACGAAGGCGGGCGAGACCGGCTATTGCCTCAGTCCTGAACAGCCCCCCGGACCGCCGGGGCGGACAGGAAAGGGCCAGGCGATGAACGAAATCTCTCCCTCCGGCTTCGACCGTGGCGAACCGCTGGTGCGCGCCGACGACGTCGTCGAATACCGCGCCGGCCTCGAGCGTTATCGCGCCGGGGCCTGGGACGAGACCCGCTGGACCGCCTTCCGGCTGCGCCACGGCGTCTATGGCCAGCGCCAGCCGGGGCGCCAGATGCTGCGGATCAAATTGCCGGGCGGGGTGCTGCCGGTGGCGGCGCTGCCGGCGCTGGCCGGGCTGACCCGCGATCTCGCCCAGGAGATCGCCCACCTCACCACCCGGCAGGACCTCCAGCTCTATCACATCCCGCTCGACCGCACCCCGGAGGCGCTGGAACGGCTGGCCGCGGCCGGGCTGACCTCGCGCGAGGCCGGCGGCAACACCGTGCGCAACGTCAATGCCTGCGCCCTGGCCGGGGCCTGCCCGCGCCAGCGGGTCGATGCCGGCGCGGTGGCGCGACGTCTGGCCGGGCTGTGGCTGCGCCGGCCGCTGGTCCAGGCGATGCCGCGCAAGATCAAGCTGGCGGTGTCGGGCTGCGCCGAGGATTGCGGCGCGGCGCGGGTGCATGATCTCGGCCTGATCGCGACCGAGCGCGACGGCGAGAACGGCTTCCGCGTCGTCGTCGGCGGCGGGCTGGGCAGCCAGCCGGCGGCGGCGATCGAGCTGCTCGATTTCGCCCGCGAGGAGGAGCTGCCGGCGGTGCTGGAGGCGCTGCTGCGGGTCCATGTCGCCCAGTCCGACCGCACCGACCGCGCCCGCGCCCGGCTGAAAGCGACCATCCGCCGGATCGGCGCCGACACCTTCCGCGCCGCCTTCGCCACCGAACTGGCCAGCCTGCGCGGTCTGGCCCAGCGGCCGTGGCCGCCGCTCGACTGGCACCGCCCCGCCCCGGCCGAGGGCCCGCTCGCCCCGGAGGGGCTGATCGCCGCCAATGACGGCAGCACCGCCGCGATCGTGCCGGTGCCGTTCGGCCGGCTGTCGGCCGACCAGCTCGACGGGCTGCACGCGCTGGCGCTGGCGCGCGGGGTGGGCGAGATCCGCCTGACCCGGAGCCAGGATCTGGTGCTGCTCGGCCTCGGCGCCGATTCGCTCGACGGGCTCGACGACGCCCTGGCGGCGATCGGGCTGAAGGGGCCGGCCAGCGTCGGGCGCGAGGCCGGGCTGATCAGCTGCCCCGGCACCAGCACCTGCCGGATCGGCATCACCAACGCCCCCGGCCTCGCCGCCCGGCTCGCCGCCGGGCTCGACGACGGCGCCCCGGTGCGGCTGTCGGTGTCGGGCTGCCATAATTCCTGCGGGCTGCATCACCTCGCCGACATCGGCCTGCACGGGCTGACCCGGCTGATCGACGGCAAGCCGGCGCCCTATTACCGCCTCCATTTCGGCGGCGAGGCCGCCAGCGCCCGCTTCGCCCTCGCCGGCCCGCTGGTGCCGGCCCGTCAGGCCGACCGCGCCGTCACCCTGCTGCGCCGGGCCCTGGCCGAAGGCCGCCACCCGGGCGAAAGCGTCCGCGCCTGGGCCGAACGGCTCGGCCCCGACGGCATCGCCGCCCTGCTCGCCCCGCTGGAGGCCGAGGCGCCGCGGCCCGACTGGCTGTTCGACTGGGGCGCCGACGCGCCGTTCGCCGGCCCGCCCCGCGCCGGCGGCGAATGCGCCGCGCCGCAAGCTCCGGTGGCGCATCTTGCCGACCTCGCCTATGATGGGTTGGAGCGGTTCGACCGCTTCCTCGCCGCCGGACGCTGGCCCGAGGCGCTGAAGGCCGGCGAGGAGGCCTCGGCGCTGGCGTTGCGCGCCCTGCTCGCCCGCCATGGCCTGGCCGCCGGCGAGGATGGCGATTCGGCCGAGGCGGTGTTCGCCCGCTTCCGCGCCGGGCCGGCCGACCAGGGCGCCGCGCGCGACGCCTTCGACTCGATCCAGGCCGAGCGCACCTCGGCCCTGGTCACCGGACAGGCCGGCCCCTATCGCGAGGCCCTGGCCTGGCTGCTAGATCTGCTGCGGCCGGAAGAGGAGCCGGGCCGATGACCGTGCCGACCTCCGACGACCTTGCCCTCTGGCCGGCGCGCTGGGCCGGGCTCGACGGCGCCGCCCTGATTGCCGCCGCCCGCACCGCCCTGCCCGGCCGGCTGGCCGCGATCGCCTCGTTCGGCACCGAATCGGCTGTGCTGCTCGATCTGATCGCCCAGGTCGATCCGGCCCTGCCGGTGATCGTGATCGACACCGGCGAGCTGTTCGACGAGACCCACGCCTACATCGCCAGCCTGACCGCCCATCTCGCCCTGACCGGGGTGAGAATCGTCCGCCCCGACCCGGCCGAGATCGCCGCCGCCGCCGATCTGTGGCAAAGCGACCCCGACCGCTGTTGCGGCCTGCGCAAGGTGGCGCCGCTGGCCCGGGCCAGCCGGGGCTACGCCGCCCTGATCGACGGCCGCCGCCGCGCCCACGGCTTCGGCCGCGAGGCGGTCGCCCCGGCCGAGCTGCGCGACGGCGTGCTGCGGCTCAGCCCGCTGGTCGGCCTCGACGATGCCGGCATCGCCGCCGCGTTCGCCGCCCGCGCCCTGCCGCGTCACCCGCTGGAACGGGCCGGCTACCGCTCGATCGGGTGTTGGCCCTGTACCCGGCCGGTCGCCCCGGGCGAACCGGCCCGGGCCGGACGCTGGCCCGGCGCGGCCAAGACCGAATGCGGCATCCACCTCCCCTCTTCCCCTCCGGCGGCGCCCCCCGCCCGAACCGAGGCACATCCCGACCATGAATGATCTCGACGCTCTCGAAAGCCAGTCGGTCTATATCCTGCGCGAAGCGTTCAACCGTCTCGACCGGATCGGCCTGCTCTGGTCGATCGGCAAGGATTCCAACGTGCTGCTGTGGCTGGTGCGCAAGGCGTTCCTCGGCCACGTTCCCTTCCCGGTGATCCATGTCGATACCCACCACAAGATCCCGGAAATGATCGAATTCCGCGACCGGATGGCGCGGGAATGGAACCTGCCGCTGGTGATCGGCGAGAACCGGCCCGCGCTCGACTCGGGGATGGGGCCGGACCGTGGCCGGGTCGAATGCTGCACCGCACTGAAGACCGAGGGGCTGAAGCAGGTGGTGGCCGACCTCAAGCTGACCGGGGTGATCGCCGGCATCCGCCGCGACGAGGAAGGCACCCGGGCCAAGGAACGGGTGTTCAGCCCGCGCTCGGAAACGGCGGAATGGGACGTGCGCGACCAGCCGCCGGAATTCTGGGACCAGTTCAAGACCGACTTCCCCCCCGGCACCCACCTGCGGATCCACCCGCTGCTGGCCTGGACCGAACTCGACGTCTGGCGCTACATCCAGCGCGAATCGATCCCGCTGGTCAGCCTGTATTTCGCCACCAACGGCAAACGCTACCGCTCGCTCGGCTGCGCCCCCTGCACCAGCCCGATCGAGTCCGAGGCCAATTCGGTCGAGGAGATCATCGCCGAGCTGGAAACCACCCGGATCGCCGAGCGCGCCGGCCGCGCCCAGGACCGCGCCTCGGAGGACGCCTTCGAGCGTCTCCGGGTCGGCGGCTACATGTAGACCCGAAGGCGAAGAGCCCCATCATGACCGAGACCGCCCTGCTTTCCCCCGCCGCGCCCACGGCCGCCGCCGACGCCGCGTCTCCCTTCAACATCGTCGTGGTCGGCCATGTCGATCACGGCAAATCGACCCTGGTCGGCCGGCTGCTGCACGAGACCGGCGCCCTGCCCGAGGGCAAGGTCGAAACCCTGCGCGAGGTGTGCGAACGCCGCGGCATGCCGTTTGAGTGGGCCTTCGTGATGGACGCGCTCCAGGCCGAACGCGACCAGGGCATCACCATCGACACCGCCCGCATCCGCTTCCGCAGCGAGAGCCGGCCCTACGTCATCATCGACGCCCCCGGCCACAAGGAATTCCTCAAGAACATGATCACCGGCGCCGCCTCGGCCGAGGCGGCGCTGCTGGTGATCGACGCGGTCGAGGGGGTGCGCGAGCAGTCGCGCCGCCACGGCTATCTGCTGCACCTGCTCGGGCTGCGCCAGGTGGCGGTGGCGGTCAACAAGATGGATCTGGTCGGCCATGACCGCGACCGCTTCGCCGAGGTGCGGGCCGAGATCGTCGCCTATCTCGAATCGATCGGGCTGGTGCCGACCCAGGTGATCCCGGTGTCGGCCCGCTCCGGCGCCAACATCACCCGGCCGGCGGCGGAAATGCCGTGGTACCAGGGGCCGACCGTGCTGGCCGCGCTCGACGCCTTCGTCGCCGCGCCGCCGCCGACCGACCGCCCGCTGCGGCTGCCGGTGCAGGACGTCTACAAGTTCGACCAGCGCCGGCTGATCGTCGGCCGGATCGAATCCGGCCGGCTGGCGGTGGGCGATACCCTGCTGTTCTCGCCCTCGGGCAAGAGCGCGCGGGTGGCCAGCCTGGAACATTGGGGCGCCGGGACCGCGTCGGACCGGGCCGAGGCCGGCCGCTCGATCGCCCTGACGCTGGACGAGCAGATCTTCGTCGAACGCGGTCAGGTGGCGAGCCGGGTCGAAACCGCGCCGCAGCTGTCGCACCGTCTGCTCGCCCGGCTGTTCTGGCTGGGACACCAGCCGCTGCGGGTCGGCGGGCGCTACCGCCTCAAGCTGGCCACCGCCGAACATTGGGTCGAGGTGGCGGCGATCCGCCGGGTAATCGACGTGATCGATCTCGGCCGCCAGGACGCCGCCGACAGCGTCGGCCGCAACGCGGTGGCCGAGATCGAACTGCGCAGCCGCACCCCGATCGCCCATGATTCCTTCGCCGACAATCCCCGCCTCGGCCGCTTCGTGCTGGTCGAGTCCTACGACATCGTCGGCGGCGGGGTGATCGCCGCCACCGAGAGCGACCGCGCCCAGGCCGGCGACGGCAGCGGCGTGGTCACCGTCGACATCCACGCCCGCGCCCTGGCCAACGGCCATCGCGGCGGGGTGGTGTGGCTGACCGGTCTGTCGGGGGCGGGCAAATCGACCCTGGCCGCCGAGGTCGAACGGCGGCTGTTCCTGCGCGGCTGGCAGGCCAAGGTGCTGGACGGCGACGCCCTGCGGCTCGGGCTCAACGCCGATCTCGGCTTCGCCCCGGCCGACCGGAGCGAGAACATCCGCCGCGCCGGCGAGGTGGCCCACCTGCTGGCCGATGCCGGGATGATCGTGCTGGCCGCCTTCATCTCGCCCTATCGCGCCGACCGCGACCGGGTGCGGGCGATCAATCCCGAGGCGTTCCACGAGATCCACGTCGCCACCGCGCTCGACGAATGCGAACGGCGCGATCCCAAGGGGCTCTATGTCCGGGCCCGCGCCGGCACGATCCCCGATTTCACCGGCCTCACCGCCCCCTACGAGCCGCCGGAGGCGCCGGAACTGGTGATCGAGACCGCCGGCCGCGCCATCGAGGACAGCGTCGGCGAGCTGCTCGGCTATCTCGACCGGGCGCTGGCGCTGTCGGCGCGCGATCAGGCCGAACGCTGGGGCCTGTGACCGCCCAACCCGCGTAACGGCATCAGCGGCGGCCCGCCGGTCAACCTTGGCGATAAGCCGGGGCTCGACCGGCGGGCATCGGCGCGGTAATCTGGCGCATTGCGAAAAGCCGCGCCGGTGTCCCCGGAACCGCGGAAACCGAGTTCAGACGAGGAGACTGGCGAGATGAAAAGGCTCCGCATCGCTTGCGCCATCGGCACCGCTGCCCTGGCCACAGCCTGCGCCACGCCCTGGGAGGTCGACGACGTTCAAACCGTGATCGGCGATCCCCCCCCCGCCGCCACCGGCCCGGCCTTCACCCGCGCCCTGTTCGAGGGCTACCGGATTCAGGCCCGCGACGAAGCGTTGGAAGAATATGACTGGGTCCATGCCGCCCTGTTCGCCCGCAAGGGGCTGCGCGCCGCCGCCGGCGAGGTGGTGGCGCCGGAAAACCCGGCGGAGTGGGAAATCCCGGCCGAGCGGATCGGCGACCTGACCGCCGCCCATGCCCGGCTGACCCGGGTGCTGGCCGCCGGCGCCGGCGAACGCCAGCCCGAACTGGCGGCCGAGGCCCAGACCAATTTCGATTGCTGGGTCGAGGAAGAGGCCGAGTACGACCAGGGCGACAGCCTGACCAAGTGCCGTTCGACCTTCGTCCGCACCATCGCCCAGCTCGACCCGCCGCCCCCGGCGCCGCGTCCGGCGGCGGCCCAGGCGGCGGAACCGACGGTGATCCGCAGCTTCGAGGTCTATTTCGACCTCGGCAAGGCAGGGCTGACCCCGAAGGCGCGCAAGCTGCTGACCGAAGTGGTCGCCGCCCACGCCGACCTCAAGCCGAGCGAGATCCGGGTGGTCGGCCACACCGACACCGCCGGCAAGAAGGCTGCCAACCAGCGCCTGTCGGTCCAGCGCGCCCGCAGCGTCGCCACCGCGCTCGGCCATTTCGGCCTGGTCACGGTGCAGAGCGGGGTCGGCGAGCAGGAACTGGCGGTGCCGACCGGTGCCGGTGTCGCCGAGCAGCGCAACCGCCGGGTCGAGATCCAGTTCATCAAGTGACCCGCCGCCCCCGCTCCGGTCCGCGAAAGGCCGGAGCGGGGGCGCGGCTTTCCTTTCGGCGGGGCTGCCGCCCCGCGCCCCGCCCGGGGCGATGCCCCGGACCCCCTTCTTTTTTGAAAACAAAGGGGGGGGGCGCTCAGGGGTTTCCCAGCCGCACCACCCGATCCATCCGCGCCAGCCCGGCGAGGCGATGGGTAATCAGCAGCAGCGAGCGCCCGTCGAGCCGGTCGATCACCCGGTCGAGCAGATCCTGCTCGGCTTCGATCGGCAGGCCCTCGCCCGGTTCGTCCAGCACCAGCACCGGCGCCGGCCGCAGCAGGGCGCGGGCGATCGAAAGGCGGCGGGCCTGCCCACCCGACAGGGTCAGCCCGGCGGCGCCCAGCCAACTGCCCAGACCCTGCGGCAGGCCGGCGACGAAATCGTCGAGCCCGACCAGCGCCAGCGCCCGCCACAGCGCCGGATCGTCGGCGTCGGGCCGGCCGAGGCAGAGGATCTCGCGCACGCTGCCGCTGAACAGGCCGCCATTCTGCGGCGCGACGGCGAAGCAGCGCCGCCGCGTCTCGTCATCCCAGTCGGTGATCGGACGGCCGTCGAGGGTGATCACCCCGGCCTCGGGCGTCAGCAACCCGGTCAGCAGCAGCACCAGACTCGATTTGCCGCTGCCGCTCGGGCCAAGCAGGGCGACCCGGCCACCCTGGGGCAGGTCGAAATCGAGCCCGTCGAACAGGGGCGGCCGGCCGGCCCAGGCGAAGCGCAGCCCGCGCACCGCGAGGTCGCAGCGCGGCGGCAGCGACCCCAGCCCGGCCCGCAGCGGCGCCGGCGGGGCGGCATCGGCCAGGGCGAACACCCGGCGGGCGGATTCGATCGTGCCGCCGAGGGCGAGGAACGCCGCCGGCAGCGGCGCCACCGCCTCGAACAGCGCCAGCGCCAGCAGGGCCAGCATCACCAGATCGGGGCCGGGCAGGCCGCCGGCGGCAACCAGCGGCAGCACCAGCAGCACCGCCGCCCACAACGCCAGTTGGCCGCACAGCAGCAGCGCCGCCTGCGACAAGGCGGTGAGGCGGCCAAGGCCGAGCTGGGCACCGATCAGGGCGTCGGATTCGGCGGCGAGACGGGCACGGGCACGGCCGCCGGCACCGAACACCAGCAGTTCGGGCAAGCCCTGCACCAGCTCGACCGCCGCCACCGCCAGCGCCGCCTGCCGCCGCACCTGGGCCACGCCCCGGCGGGTGGCGGCGCGGGCGACCAGCCCCGGCACCGCGAAGCCGGCCAGCAGCAGCAGCCCGGCCTCGACCACGGCCAGAGCCGGCGAGGAGCGGGCGATCCAGGCCACCCCGACCGCGCCGCCGGCCAGCGCCACCCCGAGCGGGGCGGCGAGGCGGAGGAACAGGGTTTCCAGCCGGTCGAGGTCGCCGCGCAGGCGCTGGGCGAGATCGGCGGCGGCCTCGGCCCCGCGCGCCTCCAGCGGCAGCGGCGCCATCTTGCGATAGAGCCACACCCGGAGCCGGGCGATCAGGCGGAAGGTCGCCTCATGACCGATCAGCCGCTCGCCATAGCGGCCGCCGGTGCGCAGGATCGCGGCGGCGCGGATCAGCGCCGCCGGGGTGAAATAATCGAGCCGGCCGCCGCTGGCCCCGGCCAGCGCCATCGCGGCGATGAACCAGCCCGACAGCGCCATCAGCCCGCTCTGGGCCAGCAGGGTGGCCAGCGCCAGCACGAAGGCGAGGCCGAGCCAGGCCCACACCGGCAGATACAGCCGGATCAGACGCAGCAGCAGGGGCATCATCCGACCTCCTCCTCCACCGCCGCCACCCGGCCGGCCTCCAGCCGGACCCGCCGCTCGGCCGCGCCGATCGTCGCCGGGCGGTGGGCGATCAGCAGCACCGTCCGCCCCGCCGCCAGCGCCGGCAAAGCGCGCAGCAGCGCCGCCTCGGATTCGCCGTCGAGGCTGGCCGCCGGCTCGTCGAGGATCAGCAGCGGCGCCGGCCGCAGCGCGGCGCGGGCCAGCGCGATCAGCCGGGCCTGACCGCCGGACAGGCCGGCGCCGTCCTCGCCCAGGCGGGTGTCGAGCCCGGCCGGCAATGATTCGAGCAGGGCCTCGGCCCCCACCGCCGCCATCGCCGCTTGCATCGCGTCCGGGTCGGCGTCGGGACAGCCGAGGCGCAGATTGTCGGCGACACTGCCGGCGAACAAATGCGGCCGCTGCGGCACCCAGGCGATCCGCGCGCGCCATTGGTCGAGGACGAAGGAAGACAGGGGCACGCCATCGACCCGGATCTCGCCCGCCGTCGCCGGGGCGAAGCCGAGCAGCAGGGTCACCGCGCTGCTCTTGCCGGCCCCGCTCGGCCCGACCAAAGCGGTGATGCGGCCGGCCGGCAGGGTGAAGCTGGCCGCGTCGAGGCCGACCCGGCCGGGGGCGTATTCCAGCCGCACCCGGTCGAACACGATCTCCGGCGCCCGCTGCGGCGGGACGGCCGGCACCGCCGGTGCCGCCGGCAACGGGGCGTCGAGCAGCGCCGCCAGCCGGCCGGCGGTGCCGAGCGCCTCCATCCGGGCATGGTACTGAACGCCGAGATTGCGCAGCGGCGCGTAGAATTCGGGGGCCAGCAGCAGGATCAGCAGGCCGCGTTCAAAGCCGAGTTCGCCGCCGAG
The DNA here is from genome assembly GCF_042683125.1 of Phaeospirillum tilakii. NCBI lineage: Bacteria > Pseudomonadati > Pseudomonadota > Alphaproteobacteria > Rhodospirillales > Rhodospirillaceae > Phaeospirillum > Phaeospirillum tilakii. The sequence continues at coordinate 26,985 of NZ_JBHUIY010000014.1, read as the reverse complement.
CAGACGGAAGCCAATCAGCACCGCGGTCAGCGCCACGCCGAGGGTGGCGAAGAATTCCAGCGCCAGCGCCGACAGGAAGGCCATCCGCAGCACCGCCATCGTCGCCACCCGGTATTCCTCGGCGATGCGGCCGACCGCACCGGCCTGGGCCTCGGCGGCATTGAACAGCGACAGGGTGGTCAGGCCCTGGATCAGTTCGAGGAAATGGCCGCCCATCCGCGCCAGCTGGGCCCATTGCCGGCGGTTGAGCCGTTCCGCCCCGGCCCCGATCAGGGCCATGAACAGCGGGATCAGCGGCGCGGTGACCAGCAGGATCACCCCCGACATCCAGTCGAGCGGGAACACCACCGCCAGCAGCCCGAGCGGCACCAGCACCGCCAGCCGCATCGCCGGCACGAACCGGCTGTAATAGGCGTCGAGCGCCTCGACCCCCTCGACCAGCAGGGCGCCGAGCCCGCCGGCGGCATCGTCGCCCAGCCGCACCGGGCCGAGCGCCAGCATCCGCGCCGCCACCGCGTCGCGCACCGCGCGGCGGACCGAAGCCCCGGCGCCCTGGGCCAGCACCTCGGCCAGCCAGGTCAGGCCGGCGCGCAGCAGGATCAGCGCCGGCACCGGCGCCAGCAGCGGCCACAGCGCGTCGAGCCCGGCCCCGGCGAACAAGGCGCGGTCGAGCGCGGCGGCCAGCAGGCCATATTGGGGGATCATCAGCGCCGCCTGGGCGAACTGGGCCAGGGCGACCCAGGCCAGCGGCCGGCGGACCGAGACGACGCGGCGGCGGAGAAACCCCGCCGCCGCCTTGGCCTCGTCCGGAGACTCGGCCGGTTTCACTTTTCGTGCGTGTGATCGAAGGCCTGATCGGCCTCATACCACAGCGCGTTGATCACACCGATCGACAGCGCCGCGGTGACGCCCAGGATCCAGGTGAAGTACCACATCTGCGCCTCCTTCGTCTCAGTAGGCGGCCGGGCCGCTGGCGCGCACCCCGGCAACGGTGACCTTGCCCCACATCCGCACGTAACACCACACGGTGTAGGACAACACGATCGGCAGGAAGATCACCGCCGCCCAGAACATCACCGTCAGGGTCAGCGGACTGGAGGCCGCGTCCCACAGGGTCAGGCTGGAGCCGGGATCGGTGCTCGACGGCAGCACGAACGGGAACATCGACAGGCCGGCGGTGGCGATGATGCCGGCCATGCCGAGGGCGCTGGCGACGAAGCCGAGCCCGGGCCGGCGCAGCAGCGACAGCCCGGCGGCGAACAGGATGCCGGCGAAACCGAAGATCGGGGCCAGCACCGCCACCGGCACGGTCTGATAGATCGCCAGCCAGGCGCCGCGTTCGACCGCGACGGTCTTGGCCAGCGGGTTAGAGGGGGCGTCGAACGGCGGATGGGTGACCACCCGGAAGCCGTCGATCCCCTGCGCCACCCACAGCCCGGCCAGGGCGAAGGCGGCGGCCACCGCCAGCGCCAGCGGCACCGCGATCTTGCGGGCCCGCGCCGCGACCGGATCGTCGGCGCGGACCTGAAGCCACATCGCCCCGTGCAGGGCCAGCATCAGCAGGCTGATCACCCCGGCCAGCAGCGCGAACGGGTTGAGCAGCGGCAGCAGCGCGCCGAGCAGCGAGCCCTGATAATGCGAGCGCAGGAACTCGTCGAGATGGAACGGCACCCCCTGGAGCAGGTTGCCGAAGGCGACGCCGAAGATCAGCGCCGGCACCAGCCCGCCGACGAACAGGCCCCAGTCCCAGGTGTTGCGCCAGCGCGGATCGGCGATCTTCGAGCGGTAATCGAAGCCGACCGGGCGGAAGAACAGGGCGAACAGCACCAGCAGCATCGCCATGTAGAAGCCGGAGAAGGCGGCGGCATAGACCGCCGGCCACGCGGCGAAGATCGCGCCGCCGGCGGTGATCAGCCACACCTGGTTGCCGTCCCAGTGCGGCCCGACCGCGTTGATGATCACCCGGCGTTCATCGTCGGTGCGGCCCAGGAACGGCAGCAGCACGCCGACGCCCATGTCCATCCCGTCGGTGATGGCGAAGCCGATCAGCAGCACGCCGATCAACAGCCACCAGATCAGTTTCAGGGTCTCGTAATCGAGGATCATGACGTTTCCTCCCCTCAACCGGCATGGGCGGACGCGCCGCCGGCCTCGCCATGGTAACGACCGGTGCCGAGGCTGGCCGGGCCGAGACGGGCGTACTTGACCATCAGGAAGATTTCGATCACCAGCAGCAGGGTGTAGAAGCCGATGAAGCCGACCAGACTGAAGATCAGATCACCGCTGGTCAGGCTGGAGGTGGCGAGGAAGGTCGGCAGCACCTCGCCGATCGCCCAGGGCTGGCGGCCGAATTCGGCGACGAACCAGCCGGTCTCACAGGCGACCCACGGCAGCGGCAGCGACCACAGCAGCGCCTTCAGCAGCCAACGCTGACGGTCGATCGTCCGCCGCAGGGTGAAATAGAGCGAGGCGGCGATCAGGAACAGCATGGCGAAGCCGAACAGCACCATCACCCGGAAGGTGATGAACAGCGGCAGCACCGGCGGGATGGTGTCGCGGGCGGCCTGGGCCACCTGCTCCGGGGTGGCATCGACCACCTTGTCGGTATAGCGTTTGAGCAGCAGACCGTAGCCGAGATCGACCTTGCGGCTTTCGAACGCCGCCTTGGCCTCGTCGCTGCTGTCGCCGGCGCGCAGCCGCTGCAACGCCTCGTAGGCCTGCATGCCGGAACGGATGCGGATTTCGTGCTGGGCCATCAGGTCCTTGAGACCGGTCACCTGCTGATCGGTCGAACGGGTGCCGATCAGACCGAGCAGCCACGGCACCTTGACGCTGACCTGATTGGTCATGGTCTGGTCGTCGGGCACGGCGAACAGGCTGAGGCCGGCCGGAGCCGGATGGGTGTCGTATTCGGCCTCGATCGCGGCCAGCTTGGTCTTCTGGACGTCGCCCAGGGTGTAGCCGCTCTCGTCGCCCAGCACCAGCACCGACAGCACCGCCGCGGCGCCGAAGCCGGCGGCGATGGCGAAGGAACGCTTGGCGAAGCCGACATCGCGCCCCTTCAGCATGTAGAAGGCACTGATGGCGAGGACGAACATCGAGGCGGTGACGTAGCCGGCGGCGACGGTGTGGACGAACTTGACCTGGGCCACCGGGTTGAACAGCACCTCGGTGAAGCTGGTCATCTCCATCCGCATCGTTTCGGCCGAGAAGGACGAGCCGACCGGGTTCTGCATCCAGCCGTTGGCGACCAGGATCCACAGCGCCGACAGGTTCGAGCCGAGCGCGGTGAAGAAGGTCACCATCAGATGCTGGCGCTTGGACAGCTTGTCCCAGCCGAGGAAGAACAGACCGATGAAGGTCGATTCGAGGAAGAAGGCCATCAGGCCCTCGATCGCCAGCGGCGCGCCGAACACGTCGCCGACATAATGCGAGTAATAGGCCCAGTTGGTGCCGAACTCGAATTCCATCGTCAGCCCGGTGGTGACCCCGAGCGCGAAATTGATCCCGAACAGCTTGCCCCAGAACCGCGTCATGTCGCGATAGACCTCGTTGTTGGTCATCACGTAGGCGGATTCCATGATGAAGAGGATCCAGGACAGGCCGAGCGTCAGGGGCACGAACAGAAAATGGTACATCGCGGTGGCCGCGAACTGCCAACGCGACAGCTCGATGAACAGTGGATCGATCATCGGCGCACTCCCCCTTTTCTCCACGCCCGGCGGAGGCCGCTCCGGCGGGCTTCAGCGACAGAGCAACGTCAGGAAGTGTAGGCCCGGGAAGGGGGAAGCGCCAACATTTTAATTATCATAAGGGGGATTTGGGCCATGCGCCGCCCCGCCGCGCCGAGGCGCGCGACGGCCAGAACCTTTAAAATTTTACCTTTTTCCCCGGCGGGGAAATACCCCGCCCGCCCCCGGCCGGACCCCATCCCCACCCGTTGGAGTGGAGACACACCCAACCGCCCCTCCCACCTGCGGGAGAGACGGGCCGAGTCCGGTGTCCTGACGAAAAAGAAGGGGGTCCGGGGCCTCGCCCCGGGCGGGTGCGGGCGGCAAGCCCGCCTCATCGTTGCTCTGGCGCGCGAAGCGCGCGCGGGTCAGAGCCCCATGCGCGCGGCGAGGATCGCGGCCTGGGTGCGGTTTTCGCAGCCGAGCGAGCGCAGGATGGCGGTGACGTGGAGCTTGACGGTGATCTCGGCCAGATTGAGGTCGCGGGCGACCTCCTTGTTCGACTTGCCCTGACGCAGCATCGCCAGCACGTCGCGCTGACGCGGGGTGAGCAGGGCGCGCAGCCGCTCGGCATCGAAATCGCCCGGCTGGGCGGCGGCGGCGGCGGCGGCGGCGGGCGGGGCGACGAAGCTTTCCCCGCTCAGCACCGAGCGGATCCCCTTCATCATCTGGGCGCTGCCGGCCGATTTGGAGATGTAGCCATGCGCCCCGGCATCGAGGGCGCGCCGCACCATGTGCGGATCCTCCGACGCCGACACCACCACGAGATAGAGGTCGGGAGCGGCGCGGCGGATCGCGCCGATCGCCGAGACGCCGTCCATCCCCGGCATGGTCAGATCGACCAGGGCGATGTCGAGGTCGGGGGTGGCATGCACCTGGGTCAGCGCCTGGGGAAAATCGCAGGCCTCGACCACGGTCAGCGGTTCCCCGGCCATGGTTTCGAGCACCATCCGCACCCCTTCGCGGAACAGGGCATGATCGTCGGCCAGCAGCACTTTCATCTCGCTCGTCCCCAACTCAAGCCGCCGTCTCCCCTGATACGGACATGACATCCTCATCCGTCTTCATGTCGGGCCGCAGCGGCGGCAACCGGCGAGACTCCCCCAATCCCTATTTCGCCGCGAACGACAAAGAGGTCGGCATTGCTTACCCAGTTAATACTTAAGCATGGTTTGCCGGGAACAGCAACGCGCGCGACCCCCTTCTGAAGCCAGGGGGGGGAATAATACCACGCCAACTTGCCGCGACGATTGGCAAAGGGGCCGGCGGAAACGGGCCGCGCTGTTGCGGTCCGACGGTCGCGCCCTTGCCCGGGATTGCGGGATTACTTGCCCGTCATCCGGGAAAGGCCCTCCCCTCAATCCCTGACCGAGGCGAGAAAACCGCCGACCTCGGCGTCGAGCCGTTCCGCCGGGGCGACCAGATCCTCGGCCGCCCACAGCACCCTGATCGCGCCGCCACAATAGCGCGCCGCCGACTGGGCCACCGCCGCCACCCCCTCGCTGACCAGCCGGGTGTCGGTGACCACCTCCTCGACGCAGCGTTCGATCCGGCGGGCGGCCTCGCCCTGGCGGCCGACCGCGTCGGACACCCGGCGGGCGATGTCGTCCATCCGCCGGATCGCCCCGCCGATGCCGTCGATGGTGGCGACGGTGTCGCCGGTGGCGGCCTGGATCGCGGCGATCTGGCCGGCGACCTCCTGGGCGGAGCGGGCGGTCTGGGCGGCGAGGCTCTTGACCTCGCCCGCGACCACGGCGAAGCCCTTGCCGGCCGGGCCGGCGCGCTGGGCCTCGATCGCGGCGTTGAGGGCCAGCATGTTGGTGCGGCCGGCGATCTCGCCGATCAGCGCCACCACCCGGTCGATCCGCGCCGCCAGCTCGGCCAGTTGCTGGATCCGCGCCGTGCTGCGGTCGAGTTCGCCCACCGCCCCGGCGACCACCCCGCTGGCGGCGGTGGCAGCGGCGGCGATCTCGCGCACCGAGCCGTCCATCTCGGCCAGGGCGGCGGCGACCGCCCCGGCGGCGGTCCGGGCCTGCTCGGCCGCCTCGGCCACCGCCAGACTGCCCGCACCGCGCGACTCGCTGCGCGTCACCATCCGCATCGTGGTGTCGCGGATCGCCAGCGAACGGTCGGCCACCAGCCCGGCGGTCTGCTTGACCGCGCGTTCGAACCCGTCGGCGAGGCCGAGCAGATGGGCGCGATGGGCCGCCTCGGCCTCGGCGCGGATGCCGTCCTGCTCGGCGCGCATCCGGACCATGGCGATGGCGTTCTCCTTGAACACCGCCACGGCGCGGGCCATCTCGCCGATCTCGTCATGCCGCCCGGCGCCCGGCACGCCGACATCGTGATCGCCGGCGGCCAGCCGCTCCATCGCCTGCTGGATCAGCCGCAGCGGCCGGGTGACGCTGCGGGCCAGCAGCAGGGCGGCGGCGAGGAACAGGGCGGCGGCGCACAGCCCGACCAGCGCCACCATCCGGTTGGCGGCCTGGCGCTCACGCTCCTGGGCCAGGATCGCCCCGGCCATCCCCTCGCGGGCGAAGCCGGCGACCTGGGCGATCACCGGCCGCAGCGCCTTGAAGCCGTCGCGCTCGCGGGCGGCCTCCTTGCGCACCGCCTGACTGCCCTCGGCGAAGGCGGCGAAATCGGCGGCATAGACCTTGACCAGCCGGCGGAACTCGTCGCGGGTCGGCGGCGGCAGCGGCGAGGACTCGATCGCCAGATCGAACTGGGCGGCGGCGGCGCGATGCTTGCCGAGCGCGGCGGTCTGGCCATAGAGCATGAAGTCGCGCTCGGCCAGCCGCATCCGCGCCAGCCACACCGGCAGGGCGCCGAGGGTCGGCGGCCATTGCGCCATCTCCTGTTCGATCGCCCGGGTCGAATCATCGAGCCGGCTGCGCAGTCCGTCGCGTTCGCTGAGGCCGAGCCGGCGCGCCTCGCCCTCCAGCGCGGCGAAGGCCTGATCGACCGCGTCGATGCCGCGCCGGGCGTCGGCCACCGCCTGGGCCATCGGCCCGGCCGCGGTCAGCCCGGCCATCGTCTCGATCCGGCCGCGCATCGCCGCGATCTCGCGGTGAAACGCCTCGGCGGCGGCGGGATCGCGGTCGCGGACGAACAGTTCCTGCTGGGTTTCCGCCGCCGCCGCGCCCGACCGCATGTCGGCGGCGAGATCGTTGAGCCGGCGGTAATCGTCCTGGGCCCTCAGCATGGTGTCGATGCGGAGGTCGGCCAGTTCCAGCACCACGCCGAACCCGATCGCCGCCGCCAGCGCCAGCCCGACCAGGGCGACGAAACGGGCACGGATCGACAGACGGGCGAGGCCGGGCAGCTCGCCCTCGCGCCACAGCGCGGCCAGACGGCGGACAAGACGGGCGGCCCAGAGCGGGCCGGGACGGGACGGCCAGGGGGCGGCACCCGCCACCACCGCCGCCTGCTCGGAAAGGCTCACGACCGGCCGCCCCTCAGGCCGCCCGGTCGAACAGGGCGTCGAAGCGGGCCAGGGTCAGCATCCGCGCCACCTGCCCGGCGGCCCCGGCCAGCGTCACCCGCCCGTCCTGGCCGCGCCAGGAATCGCGGGCATGCAGCAGCAGGCCGAGCCCGGCCGAATCGATGAAGCTGACCTCGGCGAGGTCGAACTCGATCCGCGCCGCCGCGCCGGGCGCGCTGGCCAGGGCGGCGAGCATGCGGCGGAACGCCTCGTTCTCGGTAAAGGTCAGACGGCCCTTGAGCGCCACGCGCAGGCCGCCGGCGTGGGTGATGATGTCGAAATCCATGAGTCCGATCCGGAGTCTGTTGCTCCCCCCGTGGCCGATCCCTTAACAGACCGTGACGCCAAGACTCCAGTTGCGGTTTTATGTCACAACCATGATCGGCATTGCACCCGGGCCGGCAGGCGGGCAGACTTCGCCCCCATCCTGTTCTGCTCGTTTCCGGAGAAATGATGTCCGCCTATTTCGACGCGATTTTTCTCGGCGTGGTCGAAGGCCTGACCGAATTCCTGCCGATCTCCAGCACCGCCCATCTTCTGCTGGTCGGCAAGCTGCTCGGCTTCGAGGGTCCGGCCGGCAAGACCTTCGAGATCGTCATCCAATTGGGCGCGATCCTGGCGATCTGCGTGGTCTATTGGGGCAAGCTGTGGTCGGTGGCGACCAGCCTCGACCGCCCCGGCTCGCGCGCCTTCGTCCGCAACGTGCTGATCGCCTTCCTGCCGGCGGCGGTGATCGGGGCGCTGGCCTACAAGCATATCCGCGTCCTGCTCGACACCCCCGAGGTGGCGGCGATCGCCCTGATCGGCGGCGGCTTCGTCATCCTGGCGATCGAGCGGATGCGCCATAACTTCACCGTCCACGCCATCGAGGACCTGTCGGCCAAGCGGGCGCTGGCGATCGGCGCCTGTCAGGTGCTGGCGATGGTGCCGGGGGTGTCGCGCGCCGGGGCGACGATCATGGGCTCGCTGCTGCTCGGGGTCGATCGCCGCGCCGCCACCGAATTCTCGTTCTTCCTCGCCATCCCGACCATGGTCGGGGCCTCGGCCTATTCGCTCTACAAGAACTGGGCCGACGTCTCGCTCGATGGCGGCAGCCTGATCGCGGTCGGCTTCGTCGCCGCCTTCCTGTCCGCCCTGGTGGTGGTGCGCTCGCTGGTGACCTTCGTCGGCCGCCACGGCTTCGCCCCGTTCGCCTGGTACCGGATCCTGTTCGGCGGGGTGATGCTGGCGCTGCTGCTGACCCGCTGACCCCACCGCCCCCTCGGCAACCCAGACTGGTCCCGACCGCCACGATGCTCTATTGTTTCAGGGGCTGGGCGACGGAAACCGGGGGGAGACGGGATGTCGGGCGGGGCACCGGTCCGGGTATTGCTGATCGAGGATGATCCGGCCGGCGCGGCGCGGATCGGGCGGGACCTGACCCACTGCCCCGGCCGCCGCTGCGCGGTCATCCCCTGCGCCGGGCTGGAGGCGGCCCTGGCCGCCCTGCCCACCGCCGGCGCCGACATCGCCCTGCTGTCGGCGACCGCGGCCGACGGCCCGCCCGATCAGGCCCTGGCCCGGCTGCGGCGCGAGGCGCCGACACTGCCGGTGGTGATGCTGGTCACCGTCGCCGGGGCGGGGGCGATCGAATCCCTGCTGGCCCAGGGCGCCGAGGATTACGTCCTCCGCGACGCGGTGTCGCCCGGGGTGATCGTCCGGGTGATCGAGCAGGTGCTGACCCGGCTGCGGCTGCTGCGCGAGCAGGAAGCCCGGCTGGCCGAACTGCGCGCCGCGATCGACGGCAAGAACCGCGCCCTCGGCGTGCTGGCCCACGACCTGCGCAGCCCGATCAACATCGTGCTCGGCTATCTCGAGATGCTGGAACTGACCCGGCCGGAGGGATTCGACCCCCGCAGCGCCGGCTATGTCGGCCAGATCCGTCAGGCGGTCGCCTTCGCCCAGGGCCTGATCGAGGAGGTGCTGGCCGACGCGATCGAGGAGGCCGAGCAGGTCCATCTCGCCCCGCGCTGGGTCGAATACCGCGCCCTGGTCGAGCGGGTGGCCCGCGCCCACGCTTTGCTCGCCCGCGCCAAACGGGTGCGGGTGGCGGTCGATCCGCCGCTGGCCGAGCCGCTGCTGGGCTGGGCCGACCCGCTGCGGCTCGAACAGGTGCTGGCCAACCTGATCGGCAACGCGGTCAAGTTCTCCCATCCCGGCGGCGAGGTGCGGATCGCCGCCCGCCAGGACGGCGAGGACATCCTGCTCGCGGTCGGCGACCAGGGCGACGGCATCCCGCCCGAGATCGCCGCCCGCCTGTTCCAGCCGTTCTGCCGGGGCGCCAGCGGCACCGCCGGCGAGCCGACCACCGGGCTTGGGCTCTATATCTGCGCCCGCATCGCCGCCGCCCATGGCGGCCGGATCGAAACCGACAGCAGGCCCGGCGTCGGCACCACCGTCACCCTGCGCCTTCCCCGCTCTTGTGCCGGCCCGGCGGCGGGGGTAGATTTGAGGAATTCCAGAAAACACTCCGCGAAGGTGTCCGCCCCATGAACAACCCGGTTTTCGATCGCATCCGTCAGGATCTCGCCGACAACGACGTGGTGCTGTACATGAAGGGGACGCCGATGTTCCCGCAATGCGGCTTCTCGGCGGCGGTGGTCCAGGTGCTGGCCGACCTCGGCGTCAGCTTCAAGGGGATCGACGTGCTGGTCGATCCCAGCCTGCGCGAGGCGATCAAGCAATTCACCAACTGGCCGACCATCCCCCAGCTCTACGTCAAGGGCGAGTTCGTCGGCGGCTGTGACATCGTCCGCGAGCTGGCGGCCAGCGGTGAGTTGGCCCAACTGCTGGCCAATCAGGGCGTCGCGGTCAAGGCGCCGGCCTGAGCCGGCGGGCCGAGAGGCGCTGCCTCTCGGCGCTCTCCGCGCAGGGCCGTCAGGCCCTGCGGCCCCCCTGGCCGTCAGCCGCGATGGCCGAAAATCGCCGAGCCGACCCGCACCTGGGTGGCGCCACAGGCGATCGCGGTGGGGAAATCCTCGCTCATCCCCATGCTGAGGCGGTCGAGGCCGCAGCGGGCGGCCAGCTCCGCCAGCTGGCGGAAGAACGGGGCCGGATCGAGCCCGGCCGGCGGGATGCACATCAGGCCGCGGGGGGCCAGGGCGTATTCATCGCGGGCCAAGCGGACCAGCGTTTCGGTCTGGTCGGGATCGACCCCGGCCTTCTGCGCCTCGCGGCCGATATTGACCTGGATCAGGATCTCGGGACAACGGCCGGCGCGCTGGACCTCCTCGGCCAGCACCCGCGCCAGCTTGGGCCGGTCGAGCGATTCGATCACGTCGAACAGCCCGACCGCCTCGCGCGCCTTGTTGGTTTGCAGCGGACCGATCAGATGCAGGCGCAGGGCCGGGACACGCGCCTTGATTTCGGGATATTTTCCCATCGCCTCCTGCACCCGGTTCTCGCCGAACACGGTCTGGCCGGCGGCCAGCGCCGCCTCGACCGCGGCGGCGGGATGGGTCTTGGCCACCGCCACCAGGGTGACCGCGCCGGGGGCGCGGCCGGCGGCGGCTTCGGCTTCGGCGATACGGGAGCGGATGGCGGCAAGGCCGGCGGCAATGGCGGACGACAACGCGAAACCCCTTCTCTGACGGAACCAAGATGCAATGACGGCCCTAGTTAACGCCATCCGGCGCCCGGTTTCACCCCCCCAGCGCCAGGGGGCGGCCCCGCGTCTGTTGCTGCTCAGCGATCCGGTCCGTCTGCCCGATCCCGCCGCCGCCGCCGCCCGCCTGCCGCCGGGGGCCGGGCTGCTGCTGCGGCCCTATCGCGGCGCGGCCGGGGCCGAGGCGCTGGCCCGTCTGTGCCGCCGCCGCCGGCTGGTGCTGCTGGTCGCCGCCGACTGGCGCCTCGCCGCCCGCCTCGCCGCCGCCGGGCTGCATCTGCCCGAGGGGCTGGCCCGCCACGGCCTGCTCGCCCCGGCGCTGGGCTGGGTCGGCCGCCACCGCCGGCTGCTGACCGTCGCCGCCCACGGCCCCGCCGCCCTGGTCCGCGCCGGCCGGCTCGGCGCCGCCGCCGCCCTGGTCTCGCCGGTGTTCCCCACCCGCAGCCATCCCGGCGCGCCGACCCTCGGCCCGGTGCGGCTCGGCCTGTGGCGGCGCTGGCCCGGCCCGCCCCGCCTCGCCCTCGGCGGCATCGCCCCCGCCACGCTCCGCCGCCTGCCCCCGGGCGCGGTCGATGGCGTCGCCGCCATCGGCGCGCTGGCCTGAACGCCTTCTCAACCGAACCGAGGGCCGCTATCCTTCGCTTGCCCGGTGGGAGGCGAAGGAACCAACGGCATGATCAGGACGGCACTGACGACGGCCCTGTGCGGACTGGCGGCGCTGGGCGCCAGCGGGGCGGCCCGCGCCGCGCCCTGGCCCGACGCCGAGACCGCGGTCTATTCGACCCTGTGTTGGGAACACCAATCCGGCGACGCCGCCGGTCACCGCCTGACGGTGCAGGGGCGGGGCGCCAACCGGACCCTGCGCTTCGAATGGTCGGAAGGGGGGCTGTGCGGCGGCGAGGTGACGCGGTTCGGCTATCGCCCGACCAGCGGCCGGCTGCGCTTCACCGTGTCCGGCTGCGGCTCCGGCCCCGCCGGCGACACCTACACCGCCCGGATCATCCCCGGCGGGGTGATCCTGTCCCGGGTCGATTTCGGCGACGGCCGGGGAGCCCAGCCGCTCAACCAGTTGCTGCCCCGGATCGAGGACCTGTCCGGCACGATCCCGGACTGTCCCACGCCAGCACCGGCGCCCGGGCCCGAGCGACGCTGACCCGGGGGAGCGGCACGGCCCCGGGTCGGACTCGCCGCCGGTGGCGATCCGTGTTATATATTAGCTCTGTCGCACTTTAGGAGGTCGTGATGAACAGACCTTGCCTGATGGCCGCCGCGCTGGCTTTTGCCCTGGCCGCGATCCCGCTGAGCGGGGCGCTGGCCCAGGGGATGGGACCCGGGATGGGAATGGGGATGGGCCAGGGGGGCATGGGCCGGGGCGGCCTGCTGCCCGATCCGGCCAAGCTGCCCGACCTCAAGGCCCGGCTCGGCATCACCGCCGCGCAGGAGGCGGCGTGGTCCTCCTATGCCGAGGGCGTCACCGCCGCCAACGAAATGCGCGCCAAGATGCGGGCCGAGGCCCAGGCCCAGCCGATGCCGCAGCGGATGGAAGGCCGGGCCGAGCGTCAGGCCGCCGGCGCCCAGGTGCACGAGGATCTCAACCAGCGCCGCGCCGCCCTGGCCGAGCTGCTGCGGCCGGAACAGCGGGCGCTGCTCGACCGCGAGGCGCCGCTGCTGCCGCCCCCGCCCCCACCCGGCGGCATGCGCTGAGGCCGGCACGCCCCCGGGGCGGCGACAATGTCGTCCCCCCCGGCGGCATTCCCGGGGTAAGCTGGCGGGACCCCTCATCCCCCCCCGGAGGACTCCCCCCATGAAAGTCGGCATCATCGGCGCCGGCGCGGTCGGCAGCACCGCCGCCTATGCCCTGGTCCTGCAGGGCAGCGCCAGCGACATCGTCCTGGTCGATCTCAACGCCAAGCTGGCCGAGGCCCAGGCCCAGGACATCCAGCACGCCACCCCGTTCGCGTGGTCGTCGCGGGTGCGGGCCGGGGGCTATGCCGATCTGGCCGGAGCGCGGGTGGTGGTGCTGGCCGCCGGCGCGGCGCAGCGGCCGGGCGACAGCCGGCTCGACCTGCTCGAACGCAACGCCCGGGTGTTCCGCCAGATCGTGCCGGCGGTGCTCGACGCCGCCCCCGAGGCGGTGCTGCTGGTCGCCTCCAACCCGGTCGATGTGATCACCGACATGGTCGCCCGCCTCGCCGGACCGGCGCGGGGGCGGGTGCTGGGCTCGGGCACCATCCTCGACACCGCCCGCTTCCGCGCCCTGCTGGCCGAGCATCTCGGGGTGTCGTCGGCCTCGGTCCATGCCTATGTGCTGGGCGAGCACGGCGATTCCGAGGTGCTGGGCTGGTCGGGCGCCACCATCGGCGGCCTGCCGGTGGCCGAGGTGGCGGCCCAGCGCGGCCGGCCGCTCGACCCCGCCATCCGCGCCGAGATCGACGAATCCGTCCGCCGCGCCGCCTATCGCATCATCGACGGCAAGGGCGCGACCTGGTTCGGGATCGGCGCCGGGCTCAGCCGGATCATCCGCGCGATCGACCAGGACGAGCGGCTGCTGCTGTCGGTGTCGGCCCCCACCGCCGAGATCGAGGGCATCGCCGACGTCACCCTGTCGCTGCCGCGCATCGTCGGCGCGGGCGGGGTGATCGCCACCCTGTTCCCGCCCGATCTGTCGGAGGAGGAGCGCGCCGCCCTGCGCCGCTCCGCCACCCTGCTGCGCGAGGCCGCAGACAGCGTCACGCTGTAACGGCGAGGCGCGAAAACGCCACGGGGCGGGGCGCCCCCGCGCCCCGCCCCGCCGTTTCGCCGCGCGGCGAGCCGTCGCCTCAGCCGATGATCCGCTTCATCTTCTCGGTGTCGAGTTCCTTTTCCCAGCGCGACACCACGATGGTGGCGACACCGTTGCCGACGAAGTTGGTCAGGGCGCGCGCCTCGGACATGAAGCGGTCGATGCCGAGGATCAGGGCCAGACCGGCCACCGGCACGCTCGGCACCACCGCCAGCGTCGCCGCCAGGGTGATGAAGCCGGCCCCGGTCACCCCCGACGCCCCCTTCGAGGTCAGGATCGCCACGCCGAGCAAGGTCGCCTCCTGACCGAGGGTCAGGTTGATGTCGAGCGCCTGGGCGACGAACAACGCCGCCATGGTCAGGTAGATGTTGGTGCCGTCGAGATTGAACGAATAGCCCGAGGGCACCACCAGCCCGACCACCGACTTCGAGCAGCCGAGCTTCTCAAGCTTGGCCATCAGCGGCACTAAAGCGGATTCCGATGAGGAGGTGCCGAGCACCGTCAGCAGCTCCTCCTTGATGTAGCCGATGAACTTGAAGATCGAGAAGCCGGTGGCCCGCGCGATCAGGCCGAGCACCACCACGACGAACAGGAAACAGGTCAGGTAGAAGCTGCCCATCAGCGCCGCCAGCGGCTTCAGCGCGGCGATGCCGTACTTGCCGATGGTGAAGGCCATCGCCCCGCCGGCACCGAGCGGCGCCAGCTTCATGATCGCGTTCATCATCGCGAAGAAGATGTGCGAGCATTCCTCGATGAAACGATGGACCCCGGCGCCCTTCTCGCCCATCCGGCTCATGGCGTAGCCGAACAGGATCGCCACCAGCAGCACCTGGAGCAGGTCGCCCCCGGCGGTGAAGGCGTCGAACAGCGTCTTCGGAATGATATGCAGGATGAAATCGACCGTGCTCTGTTCCTCGGCCAGCTTGGCGTATTTCGCCACCGCCTTGGCATCGAGCTGGCTGGGATCGGCGTGGAAGCCGTCGCCGGGCCGGATCAGCCACATCACCACCAGCCCGATGATCAGGGCCAGGGTGGAAACCAGTTCGAAATAGAGCAGCGCCTTGCCGCCGACCCGGCCGACCTTCTTCATGTCGCCGGCCCCGGCGATGCCCAGCACCACGGTACAGAAGATCACCGGGCTGATCAGCATCTTGATCAGGGCGATGAAGCCGTCGCCCAGCGGCTTCAGGTTCACCCCCAACTGCGGCTCGAAATAACCTAGAGTCCCACCAGAGATGATCGCAATCAGAACCCAGAAATAAAGATGCCGAGTCAACCGTCTCATTTATTCGCCCTTCCAGCGTTCCAGCCTCGCGCCCCCAATCGGCGATGGAATACGGGACGGCGTATTCGCTGTCGATTGCGGCTTTCCGACATATTTCGGACACAATTTGCCGGGAAGGGGAAGCCTGCTTTCGTCAGGGGCGGGCGAATTGTAATATTCGCCCCGGCCGGAACCGGCTCAGCGCGTCACCGGGGCGCCGGGGCGCTGGCTCCATTCCGCCCAGGACCCGTCATAGATCGCGGCGGTGACGCCAAGCCGGAACAAGGCAAGGGCAACGATGCAGGCGGTCACCCCCGAGCCGCAGCTGACCACGATCGGCCGGGCGAGATCGATCCCGGCGGCGGCGACCCGCTCCCGCAGCGTCTCGGCCGGCAGCAGGGTGCGGTGGACCGGATCGAGCACCTCGGAGGCCGGCAGGTTGAGCGCGCCGGGAACATGGCCGGCGATCGGACAGGGACGCGGTTCCGGCGCCTCGCCGCGAAAACGGGCGGCGGGGCGGACATCGACCAATTGCTCGTGGCCCGAGGCGACATTGGCCAGCACATGGTCGAAATCGCGCACCAGCACCCGGTTGACCCGGGGCACGAAGACGCGGTTACGCGGCGGCGGCGGCAGATCCTCGACCGGCCGGCCCTCGCGCCGCCATTGACCGAGGCCGCCGTCGAGCACCACCACATCGTCATGGCCGAAGGCGCGGAACATCCACCACACCCGGGCCGAAGCGGCGAAATCATTGCCGTCATAGACCACGATCTGGTGGCCGTTGCCGAGCCCGAGCGCCCCCACCTGGGCGGCGAAACGCTCGGACGGCGGCAGCATGTGCGGCAGATCGACGCTGCGGTCAGCGATCTCGTCGATGTCGAAAAACACCGCGCCGGGGATGTGGCCGGCGCGGTATTCGGCACGGGCGTCGCGGCCGAGGGTGGGCAGGAACCAGGTGGCATCGACCACCCGGACATCGGGAGCGGCAAGGTGGTCGGCCAGCCAGGCGGCGGTCACCAGCGGGTCCGGAACGGAAAGGCTCATCGGCACGGTCTCCGCGCTCAGTGGGGCGGCTCGCCCTCCAGCCAGGCCGGCACCGGCAGACCCTTCTGCCGCAGGAAGGCCGGGTTGAACAGCTTGCTCTGATAACGCGTACCATGATCGCACAGCACTGTCACCACCGTGTGCCCCGGCCCGAGCTTGCGCGCCACCCGGATCGCGGCGGCGACGTTGATCCCGGACGAGCCGCCCAGCAGCAGGCCCTCGTGCTCGGCGAGGTCGAACAGCACCGCCAGCGCCTCGTCGTCGCCGATCCGCTCCTGATCGTCGATCGCGGCATGGTCGAGATTGCGGGTGATCCGGCCCTGGCCGATCCCCTCGACCACCGAATTGCCCTCGGCGCGCAGATGGCCCTCGGCGAAATAGCTGTAGAGCGCCGAGCCGTGCGGATCGGCCAGCACGATCCGCACCTCGGGCCGGCGTTCCTTCAGCGCCCGGCCGACCCCGGCCAGGGTGCCGCCGGTGCCGACCGCGCAGGTGAAGGCGTCGATCCGGCCGCCGGTCTGGCGCCAGATTTCCGGGCCGGTGGTGGCGCGATGGGCCTCGCGGTTGGCGAGATTGTCGAACTGGTTGGCCCAGATCGCGCCGTTGGGCTCGCTCGCCGCCCGTTCCGCCGCCCGCCGCTGCGCCACCCGGACGTAATTGTCGGGATTGACGTAGGGCACCGCCGGGGTCAGTTCCAGCTCGGCCCCGGCGAGGCGCAGCATGTCGCGCTTTTCCTGGCTCTGGGTCTCGGGCATCACGATCAGGCTGCGATAGCCGAGCGCCCGGCCGATCAGGGCCAGCCCGATCCCGGTATTGCCGGCGGTGCCCTCGACGATCAGCCCGCCCGGCCGCAGCCAGCCGCGCTGCTCGGCGTCGCGGATGATGCCGAGCGCGGCGCGGTCCTTGATCGAGCCGCCGGGATTGAGGAATTCGGCCTTGCCCAGGATCTCGCACCCGGTCGCCGCCGAGGCGCGGGCCAGACGCAGCAGCGGGGTTTCGCCGATCGCGCCGACCAGCCCGTCACGAATGTCCGTCATGATTTTGTTGAACCCGAGATTTCTACGACTCTGGAACTGTAACTTTCCAGACCGCCCGGCGCAAGCCCGCACCGGGGAGGACGGGAGCGGCCGCAACCGAAACGGGGAAGACGGCAATGCAAAGCTCTGGCGGAACAACCCCGCGACCGCTTATACTAAAAGTAATCAAGACCGCGAACAGGAGAGAGCCCGGTGGGCGACATGGCGACACGGGTGGAAACCCTGCCGAAATGGACCCCGGCGATCGCCGTCGGCGATGCGGGACTCGACCGCGAGCATCAGGCCCTGTTCGACCAGATCGCGGCGGTGGGCGGGCTGATCGGCCGTGGGGTCGATCTGCCGCTGCTTGAGGCGCTCGACCGGCTGGTGGCGACGCTCGAACGCCATTGCCAGGGGGAGGAACGCTTCTTCTCCGACACCGCCTATCCCCACACCGCCGCCCACAAGGTCGAACACCGGGTGCTGCGCCACCTCGCCCGCCACATCCGCCTGTCGGCCAATCTGGTGCCGGACCCCGACCTGTTCCGGCTGTCGCTGCGCCATTTCCTCCAGGCGCTGATTGAACACATCATCGAGATCGATCAGGGCTACCGCCCCTATCTCGAACGCTGAGGCCGGCAAGCCCCGGTTTTCGCTGGTGAAGATTGCGATCGCGGCTTTTTTGTGGTGTCATGTTGCCTCGGGGGTCTTGCGTCCCGCCCTTGCAACATATCGAGGCGATGAAACGCGATGCTGACGCGGAGAGCGATGCTGTCCGGTCTGATGTGTCTGGCCGCCGCACCGGCGTTGGCCAATACCGGCGGGTCGCGCAAGGTGGCGGCCAAGCCGCGCGGCCGGATCGACGCGGTGATCGACATCAGCCATTCGACCGTGGTGCGCGATTTCACCCTGGCCCGGGAAAAAAGCCACATCCTCGGCGTGATCCACAAGGCGAGCGAGGGCGGCGACTGGCGTGACCCGGCCTATGCCCAGCGCCGCGCCCAGGCCGAAAAGGCCGGATTGCTGTGGGGGGCCTATCATTTCGGCACCCACCAATATCCCGGCGCGGCCCAGGCGGCGATGTTCCTCGCCACCGCCAAGCCCGGCCCGACCACCCTGATCGCGCTCGACCTCGAACTGAACGAACTCAATCCCGGCAACTCGATGACGCTGCATCAGGCCGAGGAGTTCGTCCATGCGGTGTTCGCCGCCACCGGCCGCTATCCGCTGATCTACACCAACGCCGCCTGGGCCGAGGGCAAGCCGGCCGGGCGCGGCGGCCACAGTCTGCGCGGCCGGATCGGCCCGCATTCGATCCTGGCCCAGTGCCCGCTGTGGCTGGGCGATTACCGCACCGAGCCCGAGGTGCCGACCGCCTGGAAGGGCAAGGGCTGGCATTTCTGGCAATATGCCGGCGACACCGAGGATGGCGGCCCGCGCGAGGCCCGGGTGCGCGGGGTGTGGGGGATCGAACGCTGCGACCGCAACCTGTTCCGGGGCGACGCCGTCGCCCTCGGCCGGTTCTGGAAGCAGGAAGCCGGCCGCCCGGCCAGCCGCCTCGTCCGGCGCGGCTGATCCCGCGCCCGGCTTGACGCCGGCCGATCCGGAGCCCGCCCGATGTCGGAAACCCTGCTGGCCCGCCTGACCGTTCCCGCCCGCCGCCCGCTGGTCACCCCGGTGCGCGACTTCATCCGCGCCGTGGCCGAACTGGAGGGCTTCGCCGCCAAGGCGCTGGTGCGGCTCGAATTGCTGGCCGAGGAGGCCTGCCTGCTGGTGATCGAGCAGGCGTTCGAGCCGGGCGACCCGGGCGAGATCGGCGTCGCCCTGCTGCGCCAGCCGGGGCGGTTGCAGGTGGCGCTGGAATACAAGGGGCTGCCGGTCGATTTCTCCCGCCTGCCCGACGGGGCCGGGCTGGGCCTGACCCTGATGCGCGGGCTGGCCGAACAGATCGAGTTCCTCAATCTCGGCAAGAACGGCCGGCGCATCGTCTTTTCCGCCAGCCTGCCGGTGGCGCCGATCACCGATTACCTCACCGCCGAGGAACGCGCGCGCCCGGCCGCCCCCGCCCCGACCGCGCCGCCGCGCCTGCGGATGATGACCCCCGACGACGCGCTGGCGCTGGCGCGCTGCATCTACCGCTCGTGGGGCTACACCTACGCCGAGTTCGTCTATTTCCCCGACCGCATCCGCGAGATGCTGGAAAGCGGGCTGATGATCTCCTGCGTCGCCGAGGCCGAGGGCGGCGAGATCGTCGGCCATGTCGCCCTGCTGCGCGACGGGCCGGAGGCGCGGATCGTCGAATCCGGCATCGCCGTGGTCGATCCGCGCTATCGCGGCCACAATCTGTTCAAGACGATGAAGCAGACCCTGGCCGAGCAGGCGCAAGCGCGCGGCCTGTACGGGATCTACAGCGAGGCGATGACGCTGCATCCCTTCACCCAGAAGGGCAACCACGCGCTCGGCGCCCAGGAAACCGGCTTCCTGCTCGGCTTCCTGCCGCGCGACGTCGATCCGCGCCGGATCGAGACCTGTCCCCAGGGCGACCGCGCCGCGGTGGCACTGTACTACCTGCGCACCCATCCCGAGCCGGCCCGCGCGATCCACGCCCCGCCGCATCACCGCCCGCTGATCGAGGACCTCTGCCGCCGGCTCGGGCTCGACCGGACCTTCGCCGAACCCGGCCCGGCGGCGGAACCGGGCGGCGAGACCCGGCTGGGGGTGCGGGTGCGGCCGGAACTGGGGATGGCCTTCCTCACCGTCGAGGCGTTCGGCCCCGATCTGGTCGCCCAGGTCCGCCACCATTTGATCGACCTGTGCTGCCGGCGGATCGACGCGATCTATCTCGACCTGCCGTTGCAGGACCCGGCCACCGCCGCCGGCTGCGCCCGGCTTGAGGCGCTCGGCCTGTTCTTCGGCGGGGTGATCCCGGAGCTGAACCGGGGCGACGTGCTGCGGCTGCAATATCTCAACAATCTCGCGCTCAACGTCGAGGCGATCGTCACCGTCTCGCCGGCCGGGCGCGCCCTGCTCGACCATGTCGTCGCCGAACGCCGCCGCCTGACCGGCCAGCCCCCCTGACCGACAGGGTGGGCTTGACGACCCATGCCGGCGACGCGGACACTGCGACGGCACCGGCCGGCGCCGCGCCGGCGGCAAGGGAGGAAGCAAGGCCAGATGAGTTTCAGCGAAACCAGCCATGACGGCATGCCGGTGATCGCCGTCGCCGGACGGATCGACAGCGCCACCGCCCCGGCCTGCGAGGAATATCTGCTGGCCCGGGTCGGCGACGGCCGGCCGGCGCTGGTGATCGATCTCGGCGGGGTCGATTACATCAGCAGCGCCGGGCTGCGGGTGCTGGTGCTGGCGGCCAAGCGGGCGATGGCGCTGGGGATCGGCTTCGCGATCTGCCAGGTGCAGGACACCGTGGCCGAGGTGCTGGAGATCAGCGGGCTCGGCCCGATTCTCGGCGTCCATCCCGACCCCGCCGCGGCGGTGGCGGCCGTCCGGGGCTAGCCGATGGACGGCGCCCGCCTCGATCTGGTGCTGGACAACCGGACCGACGAGGTGGCGCGCCTGCTGGCGGCGTTCGAGGCTTTCGCCGCCGGCCACGGCCTGCCGCACAAGGTGACGATGCAGGTGATGCTGGCGCTGGAGGAACTGGCGGTCAACATCGTCCGCCATGCCTTCCCCGAGGGCGGGCGCCACCGCATCGAGATCGGGCTGGAGCTGGGCGCCGACCATCTGGTCTGCGACCTGCGCGACGACGGCCTCGCCTTCGACCCGTTCGCCCAGGCCCCGCCGCCCGACCTGACCGGCTCCACCGCCGAACGGCGGGTGGGCGGGCTGGGCGTCCACCTCGTCCGCCGGATGATGGACGAGGTGGCCTATCGCCGCGACGGCGGCATCAACCACACCCGCGCGGTCAAGCGTTGGTAACGGCCAGGGAAGGCGGATTGCGGGCATGGGCGATACAGACGGCAAGCGGGCGCGGTGCCTGTGCCTCCAGCCGATCCATCCGGCGGCGGTGGCGCGGCTGGAGGCGGGCGGACTGGCGGTGATCACCGGCCCGGCCGAGGCGGTCGCCCCCGACGGCATCGTCGCCCTGGTCAGCCGCAACGCCCCGGTCACCGCCGCCCTGCTCGACCGGCTGGGCGAGCTGCGGGTGGTGGCCAAGCACGGCGCCGGGCTCGACGCGATCGACCTCGCCGCCGCCAGCGCGCGCGGGATCTGCGTGGTGTCAACTCCCGGCGCCAACGCCCTGTCGGTGGCCGAGCATGCCGTGGCGCTGATGCTGGCGGTGGCCAAGCGGATCGTCCCGGCCGACCGCGCGGTGCGGGCGGGCGATTTCGGCTACAAGTTCCGCGCCGACTTCACCGAACTGGCCGGCAAGCGGCTCGGCATCGTCGGGCTGGGGGCCAGCGGCCGCCAGCTCGCCCGCATCGCCGGGCTGGGGCTGGGGATGCGGATCCTCGCCAGTTCGCCCACCACCGCCGATGCGGTGTTCGCCGCCTGCGGCGCCGAGCGGCGCGACCTGCCCGCCCTGCTGGCCGAGGCCGACGTGATCTCGCTCCATCTGCCCGGCCGGCCCGACACCCGTCACCTGATCGGCGCGGCCGAACTGGCCCTGGTCAAACCGGGGGCGATCCTGATCAACACCGCGCGCGGCGCGGTGCTCGACGAGGCGGCGCTGGTGGCGGCGTTGCAGGACGGGCGCCTCGGCGGGGCCGGGCTCGACGTGTTCGAGGCCGAGCCGCTACCGGCCGCCCATCCCTTGGCCGGGTTCGACCGCGTGGTGCTGAGCCCGCATGTCGCCGGCTCGACCGAGGCCGCGCTGGAGCGGATGGGACAGGCGGTGGCGGAGCAGATCCTCGACCTGCTCGGGGGACGGCGCCCGGCCCATCTCGCCAATCCGGCGGTGTGGACGGCGCGGCAAGGAGAGCGCGCATGACGATCCGATATCTGGAGGCGGCGTTCCGCCGGCTCGACGCCGAGGAATTGGCGGCGTGGCGGGAGATCCCGACGGCGGTGGCGTCGGACTGTCTCAACCGCAACATGGCGATGGCCGGGGCGATCCAGGCGCTGAAGCCGGGCTGGCGGCTGTGCGGGCAGGCCCGCACCGTGCTGCCGGCGCCGGGCGACAATGCCTGCGTCCACTGGCTGTGCAGCACCGCCAATCCGGGCGAGGTGGTGGTGGTGGCGGCCGGCGGGCTGGAGGACGTGGCGATGCTGGGCGAGATGGTCACCCGCCAGTCGCGGCTGCGCGGCCTGGGCGGGATCGTGGTCGATGGCGCGGTGCGCGACAGCGCGGCGGTGGTGGCGCTCGATCTGCCGGTGTTCTGCCGGGGCCGGACCGCGCGCGGCCCGCACAAGAATTTCGGCGGCTACATCGACGCCCCGGCGGCGGTCGGCGGGGTGGCGGTCCAGCCCGGCGACCTGATCCTGGGCGACGAGGACGGGGTGGTGGTGGTGCCGCTGGCCTGGACCGACGCGGTGCTAGCGGCCGCCCGCCATCACCTGACCAAGGAGGAACGCTGGGTGGCGGCGCTGGAGCGCGGCGAACGGCTGGTCGAGCTGTTCGAGGTCGGGCCGGCGGAACGGGGCTGAGCGGATGCGCTCGGTCCGCCTGCCGCTGGTCGCCGCCGTCCTGCTGGTGCTGCTCGGCAGCCTCGGCATCGGCGCGGTGGCCAACAGCCTGTTTTTCCATCGCTTCCTGGTCAATGCCAGCGATTCGCGCCTGCTGGCGGCGGCGATCGACGTGCGCGACGTGTTCGCCCGCGCCGCCAGCCTCGGCCTGCCGCTGGCCCAGTTCCAGGGCGGCGAGCAGGTGCTGGCCGAGACCCGCCGCGCCGACCCGGCGCTGCGGCGGATCGTCGCCTTCGAAAGCGCGGGCGACCATTTCCACACCCTGGCCCTGGCCGGGGCGCGGGCGGGCGAGGACCTGCCGGCCGGCTGGGCGCGGGCGATGCGCCGCGCCCCCACCGCCAGCCATTGGCAGATCGACGATCCCGACGGGTTCGGGGTGCTGGTGCCGATCCGCTCCGGCTTCGGGGCCACGATCGGTCTGATCGCCCTGGTGCAGTCGCGCGCGGTGCTGGACCAGCCCCAGGACGAATTCGATTCCTTCCTGCTGCGGCAGGCCGGGGCGGTGGCGCTGCCGGTGATGCTGGCGCTGGCGCTGCTGGTGGGGTGGCTGCTGCGGCCGCTGGCGGCGCGGCTGCCGTTGTGGCGGGCCCATCTCGACGCCCTTCTGGCCGGACGGACGCCGCCGCCGCCGCCGGCGGCGGCGGGCGACCTGCTCGACGGGCTGCTGCGGCCGGCGCTGGCCCGGCTCGACGGCGCCCCCGCCCCGGCCGAGCCGCCCATCGAGCCCCTGGCCGATGCCGGCCCGGCGCTGCGCCGGCTGAAGGCGCGGGTGGTGGCGCTGACGGTGGCGGCGATCGTGATCGCGGCGGGGGCCTCGGGCCTCGCCATCGCCCGCCATCAGGATGAAGTGCTGGGCGAGGCGCTGCTGGCCAAGCCGCTGACCGTCACCGCCTTGCTGGCCCGCGACATCGCCCACGCGATCGACCTCGGCATCCCGCCCGACGCGCTGCGCGGGGTCGAGCGGCTGTTCGCCGATGCCCGCGCCGCCCATCCCGAGATCGCCTTCCTGCGCCTGACCGGGGCCGACGGGCGGATTCTGGCCGAGGACGGGGCGGTGCCGGCCGACCTCGCCGCGATCGCCCCGCCGCCGCCGGAGGGCGAGGACGAGCCGCGTCCCTTGCGGCGGGGCGGATTCGACCTGCTGACGGTGGCGGTCGAGGGCGAGGGCGACGGGGCGCCGCGCCACGGCGCCCTCACCCTGGGCGTCGCCCAGGATTACGCCGGCCGGCTGATCAAGGAGCGGCTGATCGACATCGGCACGGTCGGGCTGGTGGCGGTGTTCGTCAGCCTGGAGATCCTGCTGCTGCTGCTCGACCGGGTGCTGACCGGGCCGTTGCTGAGTCTCCAGGACTGGTCGGCGGCGGTGCTGCGGGGCGAGCGGCCCTACCGCGCCGCGACCGGGGCCGGGTTCGGGCTGGCCGGGCTGGTGCGCCGCGCCCAGGCCTGGGGCGAGCGGTGCCAGGACGGCCCGCCGCCCGAGGAGCGCCGCGCCGGCCGCCCGCCCTGGCCGGTGGCGCTGCGCTCGGTGCGGATCTGCCTGTTCCTGTTCGTGCTGTCCGACGCGCTGCCGCTGTCGGTGCTGCCGCTCTATGCCGCCGAACTGTACCAGCCGATGGCCGGGCTCAGCCGCGAGATGCTGCTGGCGGCGCCGGTGATGGTGTACTGGCTGGCCTCGGCGCTGATCCACCTGCCCTGTTCGACCTGGCTCGACCGGCTGTCCTACCGCGCCACCTTCGCCCTCGGCGCGGCGGCGGCGGCGGCGGGGGGCCTCGGCGCGGCCTGGGCGCCCGATCTGCCCAGCCTGCTGGCGGCGCGGGCGCTGGGCGGCGCCGGACTCGGCATCGTCTTCACCGTCACGCAGGCGGCGACCACCAGTCTGGCCCCGGCCCGCCACCGCGCCTACGCGATGGCCGGCTTTTCCAGCGTGTTCTTCCTCGCCACCTTCTGCGGCACCGCGCTGGGCGGGCTGATCGCCGACGAGATCGGGCTGCGGGCGCTGTTCCTGGTGGTGGCGGGTCAGGCGGTGCTGGCCGGGCTGGCGGCATGGCCCGGCCTCGGCCGCGCCCGCGAGCCGCGCCGCCCCGGCGCCGGCGGGGCCGAGACGCAGGCCGGCTGGCGCGATTATCTCGCCCTCGCCCGCAACAGCCGCTATGCCGGGCTGCTGCTGCTGTCGGCGCTGCCCAACCGGATGTTCAACCTCGCCTTGGTGTTCTACCTCGCCCCGCTCTGCCTGTTCGATGCCGGGCTGTCGAAGGCCGAGATCGCCCGGGTGGTGTCGGTCTACGGGCTGGTGATGGCGCTGGTGGCGCCGCTCGGGGCGCGGCTGGCCGACCGTTTTTCCTGGCATGTCCGGCTGGTGCTGGCCGGTTCGCTGATCTGCGGCGGGGCGGCGCTGGCCGGGCTGCCGCTGCCGGCCGCCACCGCGATCACTGCGGCGGTGGTGGGGATGGGGGTCGGTCAGGCCCTCAGCATCCCGTCGCAGATGAGCGTGCTGCCGGCGCTCGCCCCCCGTCAGGCCGAGAGCCTGGGCCTGCCCCGGGTCTATGCGGTGTTCCGCGTGGTCGAGCGGGTGCCGGCCTTTTTCGGCCTGATCCTCGCCGGCGGCCTCGCCGCCTGGCTGGGCTACGGCCCGACCGTGGCGGTGTGGGGCGCCGGACTGGTGCTGTCCACCCTGGCCCTGATCGTCCTGTTCCGTCTGACCGCCCCGCGCCGGAGATCCCGTCCATGCCCGCCCTGAGGCGCCGCACCCTGCTGCATGCCCTCGCCGCCGCCGCCACCGTCGCGGCGTTGCCCGCCCCACTGCGCGCCGCGCCCCCGCCGCGCCGGGTGTTCGTGGTGCTGTGGCGCGGCCCGACCGACCTCGATCGCGGCATGCGCGACTATCTCGCCCGCGCCGGCCTGCCGGTCGAATACATCGTGCGCGACGCGGCGCAGAGCCGCGACGCCCTGGCGCGGATCGTCGCCGAGATCCGCGCCACCCGGCCCGATCTGGTCTATGTCGTCACCACCGAGGCGACCCTCGGCGTGCTCGGCCCGGTCGATGACCCCGACGGCAGCGACAACGTGCCGCCCGACATCCCGGTGGTGTTCGCGGCGGTGGGCGACCCGCTGGCCGCCGGACTGGTGCGGTCGCTGCCGCTGTCGGGCCGCAACGCCACCGGGGTGATCCATCTCGCCCCGGTGCCGGTGCAGTACGAGGCGATGCTGTCGCTGTTCACCCCGCAGCGGATCGCGGTGCTCTACAACGAGGCGGAAAGCTACGGCCACGGCGCGGTGGCCCAGTTGCGGACGCTGTGCGACAAAAGCGGGATCGAGCTGGTGACCGAGACCCCGCTCGACGGCGCCGGCCGGCCGCAGACGGCCTTGATCCGCCCGGCGCTGGAACGGCTGGCGGCACGCAAACCCGACGTGCTGTATCTGCCCTCGACCTCGTTCTTCATCCCGCAGGCCGGGGCGGTCACCGCCGCCGCGCTCGATCTCGGCCTGGCCAGCTTCAGCGGCAACGAGCCGATGATCCGCCAGGGCAGCGCGCTGGCCGGGCTGGTGGCGTCGTTCCACGAGGTCGGCCAGTTCGCCGGCTACAAGATCGAACGGATCCTGACCGGGCAGGCCCGGGCCGAGGCGATCCCGGTCGAATCGCTGTCGCGCTTCTCGCTGCTGATCAACATGCGGGTGGCGCGGCGGCTGGCGGTCTATCCGCCGATCACCATGCTGCGCTATGCCGAGGTGATCGATGCGCCCTGATGACCCGGCCGCGCCGCCCTGGCGGCTGATCCGGCCGCTGTGGGCCGGGCTGGTGGCGCTGGCCGCCGCCGCCGCGCTGCTGCTGACCTGGGTGGCGGACGAGGCCAGCCACGCCCGGCTCGACCAGTTGCGCGCCGCCCGCGCCCTGACCCTGGCCCACAGCCTGAAGGAACCGCTGGAGGCGGCGATCTCGCTCGGCCTGCCGCTGGACCAGCTGCCGCGCGCCCAGGATCTGCTCGAACGCGAGCAGGCCCGCTCCGGCACCCTGTCGATCGAGCTGTTCGACCCCCAGGGCCGGGTGGTGTTCGGCACCGACCGCAGCTTCCTCGGCGATCTGGTGGCGCAACGCTGGCTGGGGCTGGCCGCCGCCGCCGGCACCCGGCCGTGGCAGGCCGAGGAGGACGGGTCCGGGGTGGTCGGCCTGCCGCTGCTGAACGGCTTCGGCGTCCCGGTCGGGCAGCTCGCGGTGCGCTACGGCACCGCCGCCGCCGCGCCGCTGCTGCCGCCGCCGCTGCTGGCGGTCGCCATCCTGCTGCTGGCCGGCGCCGCCCTGCTGCTGGGGCTGACCCTGGCCCGCGCCCACCGTCCGCTCGGGCGGCGGCTGGCCCGGGCGCGGCGGGCGCTGGCCGGC
>NZ_JBHUIY010000013.1:0-104011 GCF_042683125.1 Phaeospirillum tilakii | reverse complement strand
CGGTTCGCCCGCCGATACTCACGGCGGGCGGTTTCGGTCCAGGGCATCGATCTCTCTCCGTTTCGTCTCGCAACAAAACGGAATCACAACCCTCTGAAACCGCTCAACTCTTTTTGAGTTGGGCTCTGAGACGATAGGGGGGGCGGTTCAGCCCCGTCCTTACCGTCCCACAGTTTCCCAGCCCTTTCTTTTATTTTTTGAGTTTTGCGGGCCTCCTGTGCCTCGGCGCAAGGCCGAGGCGTCCCGGCTCGCCCCTCCGGTATCTCCCCGCAGGAAATATGTTATCCGCGTCCATTTCTGGGCGGACTCCAAGTAGGTCCAGCCCTCTTCTCCCGGCGGCGGCTCCACCTGCTTGATCGTAAGCTTGCGCGGATCCCAATGGGGAAGCTGCCCCTTGAGCGTATCACTCCTCAAACCAAAGGGTTCCAAGGGCCTTACGGCCCTTGGCGGGTGCGGGCAGAGCCCGCTTTTCCCTTTGTTTTGTTACTTCACGACGAACTCGGCATCGAGATCGGCGATGGCGGCGGCCTCGGCG
Source organism: Phaeospirillum tilakii (assembly GCF_042683125.1). Lineage (NCBI taxonomy): Bacteria > Pseudomonadati > Pseudomonadota > Alphaproteobacteria > Rhodospirillales > Rhodospirillaceae > Phaeospirillum > Phaeospirillum tilakii. Next base: position 103,476 of record NZ_JBHUIY010000013.1, on the reverse strand, counting down.
CGGGGCTTGGCGAAGGGGATTGAGACGAAAGCCCAACAACGGAGTGTCCCCGCCCTTGATGCGGTCCCGGGCCGTCTATACATTGGCGTATAGACACGGGGGCGATTTTGCATTGGACATGGGATCGGGCGAAAGCCGAGACGAACAAGCGAAAACATGGGATTTCGTTCGAGTTGGCCGAACATGGCCTGGGCGATCCGCTTGCCGTCACCTTCCCCGACCCCTGGCCCGATGAAGAACGATGGCGAACCCTGTGCATGCCGGCCACCGGCCCCGCCGTCGTCCTGTTCGTCGTGCATACATGGCCGGACAATCCGGCCGTTCCAGGCCGCATCATCAGCGCCCGCGAGGCGTCACCCGCCGAAAGGAGAGCCTATGAAGAAGGGTAACCCTGCCCCCCTGCCCCCCGCCCTCAAGGCCGAACTTGAGGCCCTGGCCGCGCGTCCCGACCGAGAGATTGATTTGACCGACCCCGAATGCCCGCCGATGAGCGAAGCCGAGCTTGCCGCCGGAGGCATTCGCGGCGCGTTCTACAAGACCACCCCGATCAAGAAACCCGTTGCCCTGCGTCTTGATGCCGACGTGCTTGACTGGTTCCAGCGGCAGGGGCCGGGCTATCAAACCCGGATCAATGCGGCCCTGCGTGAATTCATGGCGCGGCACCGCTAAAAAGAAAGGGTTCCAAGGGCCTTGCGGCCCTTGGCGGGTGCGGGCAGAGCCCGCTTTTTCCCTTTGTCTGGTTACTTCACCACGAACTCGGCATCGAGATCGGCGATGGCGGCCGCCTCGGCGCGGGGCTTGGCGAAGGGGGCGCGGCTGCCCTTGAACAGCACGCCGATATTGAAGCCGGGATCGGTCATCAGCCGGCGCGCCGCCTGGGCCGGATCGGAGGTCGGCGGGAAGGCGGTGGGGCGGACGATGCTCTTCCAGTCGCGCTGTTCCTCGCGGAAGGTGATGCAGGGCGACATCACCGCGATGAACGAGAACCCGGGATGCCGGATCCCCTCGGCGATCAGCGACGCGGTGCCGTTGGGATCGCCCGAGAAGGCGCGGGCGATGAAATTCGCCCCCGAGGCCAGGGCGATCGCCAGCGGATGGAACGGGGTCAGGCCGGTGCCGCCGGGCGGGGCCATCGCCGAGGCATCCCAATCGGCCTCGGTGGTGGGGGACGGCTGGCCCTTGGTCATGCCGTAGACCCGATTGTCCATCACGATATAGGTCATATCGACGTTGCGGCGGCAGGCATGGAGGAAGTGGTTGCCGCCGATCGAGAAGCCGTCGCCGTCGCCGCCGACCACCAGCACGGTCAGATCGGGGCGGGCCAGCTTCAGCCCGGCCCCGACCGGCAGGGCGCGGCCGTGGATGGCGTGGAAGCCGTAGGTGTTGGTGTAGGCCGGCAGCCGCGACGAGCAGCCGATGCCGGAAATCACCGAGGTCTGGTGGGGCGCGAGGCCGAGATCGACGCAGGCCTTGGTGATCGAGGACAGCACGCCGTAATCGCCGCAGCCCGGGCACCAGACCGGCTTGACCTCGGAACGGAAATCCTTGGCGCTATAGGTATCGACCGTCATGTTACTTCCCCATCGCGGCAAGGCGGGCATGGATTTCCCCGGGGCGGATCGGCAGCGGGCCGGGGCGGCTGAACACTTCCGGCCGGGCCGGCAGGTCGTATTCCCCGCGCAGATAGCGGGTGAACTGCCCGAGATGGCTCTGTTCGACCACCAGGATGCGGGTGACGCCGTCCAGCGCGCGGGCCATGTCGTCGGGCCGGGTCGGGAACAGCAGGCGCGGCGCGACCAGCCGCACCGACATGCCCTGGGCGCGGGCGCGGTGGACCGCCTCGCGCGCGGCGCCGGTACAGGAGCCCCAGGTGATCACCGCGATCTCGCCGTCGCCGTCGAGGGTGGCCCAATGCGGGCCGTATTCCTGGAGCAGCAGCTTGCGCAGCCGCTTGTCGAGCTGGCGGGCATGGTCGGACGACTGGGTCGAGGGGGTGCCGGATTCGGCATGCTCCAGCCCGTCGGCGGTGTACTGGCAGCCGGGGGTACCGGGCAGCGGCATCGGCGAGACGCCGCTGTTGGTGACGGCATAACGCTTGAACACCTCGCCCTCGGCCGGGGTCTGGGCCAGCAGGCGGCGGGCGACGAACGGCGCCGCCGGGGTGGGGTCGATCACCGCGCGCGACTGGCCGAGCGACTGGTCGGACAGGACGATGCAGGGGGCCTGGGTCGCCTCGGCCAGCGCCACCGCCCACTGGGTGGTGAACAGACAGTCGGCGATCGATTGCGGCGCCAGCACCAGATGGGGGGCGTCGCCATGCAGGCCATAGAGGGCGATGTTGAGGTCGGACTGTTCCGACTTGGTGGGAATGCCGGTCGAGGGGCCGCCGCGCTGGACGTCGAGCACCACCAGCGGGGTTTCCGAGGCGACGGCGAGGCCGAGCGCCTCGGTCATCAGCGACAGACCGGGGCCGGCGGTGGCGGTGATGGCGGGATCGCCGCCGAACGAGGCGCCGATGCACATGTTGATCGAGGCCAGCTCGTCCTCGGCCTGGACGAACACCCCGCCGACCCGGGGCAGCGCGGTGCTGAGATATTCGAGCGATTCGGTCGCCGGGGTGATCGGGTAGGCGGCGCAGAAGCGGACGCCGCCGCGAATGGCGCCGAGGCCGGCGGCGTGGTTGCCGCTGATCGCCCAGCGGCCCTGATGGGCCTGGGGCGGCGGCAGGCGGCGGCAGGGCAGATCGAGCCGGGCGGCGATTTCAGCCCCCAGCCGCACCGCCGCGATCGAGGCCTCCAGCGCGTCGGCGCGCTTCTTCTTCAGCGACTTGCCCAGCACCTCGACCACCGCCTCGACCGGCAGGCCGATCAGGCTGGCCACGGCGCCGAGCGCGATCATGTTGGGACGGCCGCCGGGAATGGTCTGGGCCTGCTCCTTCATCGCCAGTTCGGCCATCCGGGCGCCGGCGCCGGCCAGCAGGTCGGGCACCGCGCCGGCGGCGGGGTCGGCGACGATCACGCTGTCGGCCGACAGCGGCAGCTCGGCGGCAAAGCGGACCACGTTCTGCCAATCGACCGCCAGCAGGATCTGATAGGTGTCATCGACCGAGGTGACCGGCTCGGCCGACAGGCGCAGCAGCGCCGCCGCCTCGCCGCCGCGGATCTGCGGCCCGGACGAGCGGCTGAACAAGGCGTAATAGCCGGCATGGGCCGCCGCATCGACCAGCATGTTGGCGGCGGTCATCACCCCCGCGCCACCGCTGCCGCACAAGGCGATCGAGACTGAACCTGAACTGACCGTCATGGATTTGCGTTCCTCGCTGTCTGGCCCCAAAGGCCGGGGCGCGAACGCTCACGCGCGCGTCTCCCCCGCCCCCGGGGGAAACCGCTGTGCGGTGACGTCGCCGGGACGGAGGAAACCGGGCCCTGGCTGGGGAGGGGTCATCATAGCGGGGCCTTCGGCCGCCCGCGAGCGGGATTTGCGCCGGAACGGCCATCCGCGCGCCGGAGTGGGAAAGAGATTGCCAAGCGGGCGGCTTCAACCAATCATATCGTCCGGGACCCCTGTAACGGCACGCCCGGCCCTGGCCCCGGCCGGCGGCAAGTCCGGGCGACGCCTTCCCCCGCAACCGAGAGGAACGTGCCATGTCCCTGAAGATCACCGACGACTGCACCGCCTGCGACGCCTGCGTGTCGAGCTGTCCCAATCAGGCCATCTCGGCCGGCGACGTGATCTATGTGATCGACGCCGCGCGCTGCACCGAATGCGTCGGCGCCGACGACACGCCGCAATGCCAACTGGTCTGCCCGGCCGATGCGATCGTCGCCGGCCTCAGCGAAAGCCGCGACGCCCTGCTCGCCCGCTATCACAGCCTGCACGGCTGATCCCGACCGGCGCCCCCCCGCTTCCGGGGGGCGCCTCCCCGGGCCAGGGTTCGGTTGTGCCGCCCCGCCCCGCCCGCTACCATCGGTCCCCCGCCGCATGCCCCCGCAGGGAGAGACCGATGCCCACCACCCTCGACCGCGCCGCCGCCAGTCCGGCCCCGATCGAATTCTGGTTCGATTTCAGCTCGCCTTACGCCTTCTTCGCCAGCCGCGAGATCGAGACGGTGGCCGAACGCCACGGCCGCGCCGTGCTGTGGCGGCCGTTCCTGCTCGGGGTGGCGTTCAAGACCACCGGGATGCAGGGCCTGACCACCACCCCGCTGCGCGGCGATTATGCCCGCCATGACTGGGACCGCCAGGCCCGGCGGCTGGGGGTGCGGTTCCGCCTGCCGCCGGGGCACCCGTTTGCCGCCCTGCCCCCCAGCCGGCTGTTCTACTGGCTGGAGGCGCGCGATCCGGCGGTGGCGGCGCGCTTCGCCAAACGCTGTCTCGACGCCGCCTTCATCGAGGGGATCGCCCTGACCGACGCCGAGACCACCGTCGCCGCCGCCGGGGCGATCGTCCCCTACCCGGCCGAGACCCTGATCGCCGCCGCCGCCGAGCCGGCGGTCAAGCAGCGGCTCAAGGACCGCACCGACGAGGCGTTGCGGCGCGGCATCTTCGGCTCGCCCTTCATGATCGCCGACGGCGAGCCGTTCTGGGGCGCCGACCGGCTGGCGATGCTCGACGAGTGGCTGGGCTGCGGCGGCTGGTGATCCCCACCGCTGCGTTAAGCCGTTCATTCATCTCCCACCGCGACGCGGCTAGGATCTGGCGCCAGCGAAGGCGCAGAAGCCGTCTTCGCGCGGGGCCGCCGCCCCGCCGTCCCGGTACAGAATGAACAGAGGCTGCGATGTCCGATCTTTCCTTCGCTCCGTCCCCCCCGGCGCCGGCCCCGGCGCTGCCGCTGCTGACCTCCGACGACGTCGTCGCGCGGATGAAGGCGCTGCCCAACGTGCGGTGCATCGTCACCCGGGTCGATCCGGCCGAGGCGGTGGTGGTGGTGCTGCCGCGGAATCTCGACCTCGCCACCCGGTTCTACGCCACCACCCACACCGTCCCGCCGCGCATCCTGCCGCTGGAGCCCGGGATCGAGCTTGGCGGCAAGATCCCCTGCCTGTTCAGCAACGGCGACCTGTGGGGCGAGGGCGGCTATGCCCCGACCTTCCTGCGCGCGCTGGAACTCGGCATCGCCGCCGAGGTGCAGATCGACTATGCCGCGATCCAGCCGGTGCTGCGCTTCTTCATCTCGACGCAGCCGTTCCCGGCCCAGTTCGTGATCGACAACATCGAGCGCATCACCCGCTGCTGCAACGCCCTGGCCGACCAGCACAGCCGCGACGTGTTCCTGGGCGGGATCAAATACCGCCTGACCGGCGACAGCGGCTTCATGCCCTTCTCCAACCTCCACCAGTATTTCCACGAACAGGTCCAGGTCGCCCCGGGCGATTTCGTCTATGAAGCCGGCATCTCGACCGGCGGCGAGGATCTGACCATCGAATTCTCGAAATCGGTCGGGCCGCTCGGCCGGGTCTACGCCTTCGAGGCCGACCTCGCCGTCATCGACCCCCTCGCCACGGCGCTGGCGCCCCGCCACAACGTCCGGCTCGAACCGGTCGGCCTGTGGTCGGAAGCCGCCACCCTGCCCTTCAATCACGGCGAACACGGCGACAGCCGGGTGCTGCGCCAGGGCGAGGGCAATGCCGTCTGCTCGCTGATCAGCCTTGATTCCCATGTCGCCGCCCAGCCCGAGCAACGCTGCGACTTCATCAAGTTCGACATCGAGGGCGCCGAGCCCGAAGCCCTGCGCGGCAGCGTCGAGACCCTGCGCCGCCTCCGCCCCAAACTGGCGATCTCGGTCTATCACGAGCCGTTCGAACAGTTCGTCGAGATCCTCGATTACCTAGTCAACCTCGACCTCGGCTACCGCTTCTACCTCAGCCACCACGCGCCCTACCGCTACGAAACCATCCTCTACGGACAGCCGCCGGCGGCCTGAGGCCTCAATCATTGGCGTTAAGTCGGGAGGGCTGCCGTCTGGCTCATCTCGGGTTTCGGGGGGATGTGTGGGCTCCGCCCACGCCCGCCAAGGGCCGCAGGCCCTTGGATCCCTTTCCTTGCCCTTCGCGCGGCAAACCCCCGCGCCCAAGCTGACAGGCCGGTCCGTGCCCGACACCCAATGGGTTCCAAGGGCCTTGCGGCCCTTGGCGGGTGCGGGCGGCGCCCGCCTGACGGCGCGGGGGCTCAGGCGACCTTGCGGCCGACCAGCCAGACGATCCGCCCGATCACCGCGACCTGCTCGGCCGGCCAGGACTGGGGCGGCCAGCGTTTGTTGTCGCTGATCACCTCGATGGTACGGTTGGGGCGGTTGACCGACAGCCGCTTGACCCACACCACGTCATCGACCCGCAGGGCATAGATCCCCTCGCGCGCCGGGTTGGTCTGCTCGCGGTCGATCAGCACCCAATCGCCATCGGACAGGGTGTCCTCCATGCTGTCGCCATCGACCCGCAGCAAGGCGAGGTGGGGCGGCACGGCGGCGGTGACCGCGCGCAGCCACTGCCGTTCGAACAATTGATAGCCCTCGGGCTCGGGCTGTTCCGGCAGCAGGCTGCCGGCGCCGGCCGACAGGCGGGCGTCGAAGCGGGGCACCGCGACGAATTCGGTCTGACAGATTTCGATCACCCCGTCGCGCAGGCTGGGCCGGGGCGCGGCGGGAGCCGGAGCGGGGGCGTCCTCCAGCCCCGGGGCGCGGACCAGCGCGCCGGACGGGAGCGGATCGGGCGGCGGCAGATCGAACAGGTCGAGCACCCCGCCGCCCAGCACGCGGGCCAGCGCGGCGACGGTGCTGACCCGGGGGTCGAGCGACTTGCCCTTGAGGATGTCGCGCACCGCCGTGTCGTTGAGACCGGCGGCGACCGCCAGCCCCTTCTGTTCGACGTGGCCGGTCTGTTCCATCAGCCGCCTCAGGCCGGCGGCGAGCCTCGCGGTGCGATCGGGGGAATAGGCCATTGGGCAACTATCCCATGCCGGTGGGGGCTTGGGCAGTGGGGATTTTTCCCGTTGACCTGATGGGATTTCTCCCATAGCAATGGGACATGACCCAACAACCTCCCCCCTCCCGCCCGGCCGGCGGCTTCGTCCTGATCCATCGCGACCTGATCGGCCACCCCCAGTTCCGCGGCAAGGACGACGAATATGCCGCGATCTGGCTGATCCTCCATGCCGCCTGGCAGCCCGGCAGCCGCCGGGTGGCCGGGCAGGCGGTGACGCTGGCGCGCGGGCAGGTCTGCATGCCGCTGGCCGGGCTGGCCCGGGCGTGGGAATGCGCCAAGGCCACCGCGCTCGGCCGGCTGCGCCACTTCGTCGCCACCGGCTTCGTCACCACCGAGGTCCGATCGGGCCTGACGATCATAACCATCTGCAAATACGACCTTTATCAGCTCGCCCCGACCGGGGTCCGACCGGCGCCCGACCGCGCCCCGACCGCCGCCCGACCGGGACTCAAAAGACTCCAACAAGGAAATGACGATCATGACCGAGAGGCGCCGCCCGCCCGCCGGGCCGGCTACGACCCCGATGCCAGCCGCCGCCGCACCCTTGCGGCATTTCCTGACCTCGCGGGCTGAGGCCCAGATCCTCGCCGCGCCGCTGCCGCCCGGGGTGGCGGCCGCCCTGCCCGCCGCGCTCGACGCGGCCGAGGCGGCGCTGGCCCCGGTGGCCCCCGCCACCCTGGCCGGGCTGATGCAGCGGCTGTGGGATGCCGGGGTGCCCCAGCCCCACCCGGTGACGCTGGGCGAGTGGCGGCGGCTGCTGTCGCCCTACCCCGCCGCCGCGCTGGCCGCCGCCTTCGACCGGGTGGCGCTGACCCATCGCTGGGCCGAGCCGCCCCGCCTCGCCGACGTCGCCCGCTGGCTGGAGGCCGAGATGGAGCGGCTGCACGGCTGGCACCGCCGGCTCGGCCTCGCCCGGCTGCGCGCCCGCCTCGACGCCCGCGACCGCGCCGAGGCCGAGGCCCGCCACCGCCGGCTCGAACGCTGGCGCGAAACGCTGGGGCCCGACCAGCGCGCCGCCCTGGCCGAGCTGCGCGCCCGCGTCGCCGCCGGTGAATCCGCCGTCGCCCTGCTCGTCCGCCCCGGAGACCGTCCATGACCCATCACCGCCCCGCCGCCACCCGCGAGACCACCTCGCTGCTGGCCCTGCTCGACTGGACCTACCGCCGCCAGCGCGCCGACGACGGCACCGACCCCGCCGCCGAGCTGGCCCGCCTCGCCGGCGGCCCCAGCCCGACCGCCCGCGCCCTCGCCGCCGCCCGGCTCGGCGCGGTGATCCCCTCCACCGCCGAACGCCAGCGCCCGGTGCTGCATCCCGACGCCGCCCTGGTCGCCGACACCGTCGGGCTGATGGATGACGGCCCCGGCCGCGCCCTGCTGGTCGCCCATGCCGGCGCCGGCACCCTGCCCGAATGGGGGGCCAGCCAGCACCTGGAGCCGGTGCTGCGCGACGGCGCCCCGCTGGTGGTCGAGGCCGAACGGATCGAGATCCGCTACCGCAACCGCACCCGCCGCGCCGTCGCGGTGTGCTATTGCCCGCTCCAGCTCTGGCCCGACGACAGTTGGGTGCGGATGCAGCGGGCCGAGTACAGCCGCTGGTTCCGCGCCCTCGAAACCCTGGCGCTGCTGCTGGAAAACGCCCCGCTGCGGCGCTGGCGGATCGACGGGCTCGGCGTTGTGGCCGAGCCCTGGAACAAAAGGGGGTAGAAAAGTGAACGAAAAATGCGGGCTCTGCCCGCACCCGCCAGGAGCCAGCGGCTCCTGGACCTGCTTCGGGGGGAGTCCGGTGGCGGCGCCTGTCGCAACAAGGGGTTTGGCGACGCGTGTCGAGATGGTTAGAGTTTTCGCCAGCGGAACTCAGACGGGAAACAGGCGTGAACGAGGATTATCCGGCAGCGGCGCTGCGTCATCTCCAGGACGCCGAAGCCCTGGCCCAAACCGGGCGTTTCGACAATGCCGGCCATCTGATCGGCTTCGCCGCCGAATGCGCGGCCAAGGCCGCTTGGCGTCGCCATTTCCCCGACGAAAAAATCAAATTCATCCATTTCCCCGAACTGCGTGACATCATCAGAAAAAAATTCAACGGGTTGAAGGACACGGCGCTACGGGCGTTCGTCCTCAGCCACCCCGATCTGCTGCCCGGTTGGGAGATTGATCTCCGCTATGCGCCCGAGGGGACCGTCGATCCGGATACCGTCGCCCTGTGGCATCAGCAGACCCGTCGCCTGATGCATGCCGCCGGTCTGAAACGGGAGACCCCCTGATGGCCGAGATCCTCTACGACGATGCCCTGCCGCTGTTCGCCGCCCGGATCCGCGACCTGCTGGGCGAGCGGAGTCTGATCGACAACCTGATCCTGCGCGACAGCGAAGGGCGGTTGACCTTCGTCCGTCTCGACCCGGCGGCGAACGAAACGGCACTGGCGGCGTTGCGCGGCGAGGTGGCGGCTCTGGCGCCCTATCTCGATCCCCAGCCGGTCGCCACTCCGGCCGATCTGTTCGACGACAGCCTGAACGATCCCGCCCTCGGGGTGATCGAGTGGATCGAGCATCCCGCCTTTTCCGGTTTCGTTCGCGTGGTCGAGCGCCGCATCGCCGGCCAGGACTGGCTGCGGCGGCCGTTGCCGCCGCAGGACGGCGTGCCGCCGGTGATCGTCTTCGCCAGCCATAAGGGCGGCGTCGGCCGCTCCACCGCGCTGGCCGTCACCACCGCCCACCTCGCCGCCACCGGCCGCAACGCCCTGGTGATCGACCTCGATCTCGAAGCCCCCGGCCTCGGCGGCATGCTGCTGCCCGCCGACCAGTTGCCCGAGTTCGGATTGCTCGATTTCTACGTCGAATCCGGCCTGCGCGCGATCGACCGGGCCTTCCTCGACCGGATGATCGCCCCCAGCCCGCTGACCTCCGGCCGGGGGCTGGTCCATGTCGCCCCGGCGGTCGGCCGGCGGAGCGAGAGCTATCCCGCCAACCTGCTGGGCAAGCTGTCGCGCGCCTACCTCGAAGAGGTCTCACCCGATCCCGCCGTGCCGCCGCGTGGTTTCCTCGACCGCACCCGGGTGCTGATCAAGGATCTGGCGGCGATGGGGCGCTATGACGCGATCCTGGTCGATGCCCGCGCCGGACTCAACGAAACCACCGCCGCCACCCTGCTCGGGCTGGGGGGGTGGAGCCTGCTGTTCGGCATCGACACCCCGCAGACCTTCCAAGGCTACCGTTATCTGCTCGCCTTTCTCGGCCGCTACCGCCCGGCGGTGGGCGACACCGGCGAGGACTGGCGCGGCCGGCTGCGGCTGGTCCATGCCAAGGCGGCGGCCAATCCCGATTCCTGGACCCATTTTTACGATCAGGCCTACGATCTGTTCGCCGAAACCCTCTATGACGAAGCCGGCGGAGCGGACGACGACGCGGCGTTCAATTTCGACCGCCACGACGCCGCCGCGCCGCACAAGGCGTGGCACATCCTGGCCGACACCACCTATGCCGAGTTCGATCCGCTGAGCCGCCCCGAAGTGCTGGGCAGCGAAGTGTTCCGCCGCACCTTCGCCGATCTGCTCGACGGCATCGATCGCCTGCTGGAGACCGCCCGCGATGTCTGACGCCGTCCTCGTCCTGCGCAGGGCGCTGACCGAGATCAACGTCACCGAACTCGGTTGGAAGGCCGCCGACACCCCCGATCCGGGGCAGATCTTCACCCCGGTCGATCACGATGGCGCGCTCGATCCCGACCGGGCGGTGGTGGTCGGCAATCGCGGCGTCGGCAAAAGCTTCTGGTCGGCGGTGCTGTCGCACCCGCAAACCCGGCAGGCGATCCACACCGCCTATCCCCGGCTCGGGCTGGACCGGACCGAGATCCGCCTCGGCTTCCATGAGCAGGCGGCCTCCGGCTTCGATGCCGGCCCGGCCCCCTCGGTCGCCAGTTTCGACAGCCTCGCCGCCGAGGGGATGGACCCGTTCGACCTCTGGCGCGGCGCGTTGCTGGCGGCGTTGCGCGAGGCCGGCGCGCCGGAACAGGGGCCGGCCGACCTCGACGGCCGCGACGCCCTGGCCCGTTGGGCCGCACGGGATCCGCTCGGGGTCGAAACCGCGCTGCGCCGCGCCGATGGCTGGTTCGCCGATCGGGGGCGGAAATTCGTGCTGCTGTTCGACGCGCTCGACCGGCTGGGCAAAAGCTGGGACCAAATCCGCCCCCGCACCGAGGCGGCCCTGCGCCTTGCCCTGCATCTGCGCGCGTCGCGGGCGCTGCGGGTCAAGCTGTTCCTGCGCTCCGACCAGTTCGCCGACCCGACCCTGTTCGCCTTCCCGGATGCCTCCAAGCTGCGCCAGGAATCGGTCTCGTTGGTCTGGCGCCGACGTGACCTTTACGGCCTGCTGTTCCAACGTCTGTGGAGCGGCCCGGCCGCGCGCGAAGCGCTGTTGGCGGTCGCCGGCCCCGATGCCCCCGCGAGTTGGCAGCGATCCGCTGACCTGCCGTTCTATCTGGCGAGCGATGAGGTCCTCCAGGCATTCCTGTTCTACCGGATCTGCGGTGAATACATGGGCGCCGGCCCCAGCAAGGGACGGACCTATTCCTGGCTGCACGACCATCTGAGCGACGCCGCCGGGGAAACCTCGCCGCGCAGCTTCCTGGCAGCCCTCACCCGTGCCGCCACCAACGCCCAGGGCGACAGCCGGGTTCTGACCTATAAGGACCTGCAAACCGGGGTACAGCATGCCTCGGCCACCCGACTTGACCAACTCAAGGAGGATTACGGCTGGATCCGGACCGCGCTGGAGGCGCTCGACGGCTTGCAGGTCCCGTCCCTGCCCGACGAGTTCATCGGCCGGTGGCGTGACCGGAACACGGTCGGCATGATCCTGAAGGAAGCCGGCTCATGGCTGTCACCGCTGTCGCTGGCCGACGACCCGGCCGACCCGGAAAGCCGGTTGCTTGAGGAACTGGTCAACATCAACGTGCTGGAACGGCGCAGCAACGGCAAGATCAACATGCCGGACATTTTCCGCGTCGCGGCGCGGATCAAGCGCAAAGGCGGCCTGCGCCCTCCCCCGTTGCCCGGCCGCCGCTGACCTTTCCCCCCGGGGTCCAGGGGCCTTGCGGCCCCTGGCGGGTCGCGGGCGGCGCCCGCGCGGGTCCGGGCGGAGCCCGGCGGATTTGCCCCGCCACCATCGCCTGCGATATCCTTCCGCTCCGGCGCGACCGACGGAGACCAGCCGGTGACTCAACACGACTCCCTCCCCAACACCGTCCTCCAGGCGATGCTCGCCAACGCGGTCGCGGCCCAGCGCGACGGCAACCTTGATCAGGCCGACGCCATCGCCCGCGCCCTGCTCGACCTTGCCCCCGCCCATGCCGAGGCGCTGACCCTGCGCGCCACCCTCGCTTTGCGCCGGCTCGATCCCGCCACCGCCGCCGCCCTGGCCGAGGCCGCCGCCGCCGCCGACCCGGCCGATCCCCAGCCGCGCCACGTTCTCGGCCTCGCCTGCCGGCTGCTCGGCCGGCCCGACCTTGCCCTCGACGCCTTCCGCGACGCCATCCGTCTCCGCCCCGACTGGGCCGAGCCCCATCACGGCCTCGGCCTCACCCTGCACGAACTGGCAAGAACCGACGACGCCGTCGCCGCCCTGACCGAGGCCGTCCGGCTCAAGCCGGAAACCGCCCTGACCCATTTCCATCTCGGCACCGCCCTGGCCGACCTCGGCAGGGGCGAGGCCGCCGTCGCCGCCTTTCGCGAAGCCCTCGCCCGCGATCCCGATTTCGCCGAGGCCCACAACAATCTCGGCACCGCCCTGCTCGATCTCGGCCATCACGACGAGGCCGCCGCCGCCTTCCGCGCTGCCATCGCCCTCAAGCCCGATTTCGCCGAGGCCCACAACAATCTCGGCAATGCCGAGACCCTGCGCGAGGACGACCACGCCGCCATCGCCGCCTATGCCACCGCGATCCAGCTCCATCCCGACCTGCCCCAGCCCCATCACAATCTCGGCAACGCGCTGCGCCGGGTCGGCCGCCCGCTCGACGCGCTGTGCGCCTTCGACGCCGCGATCGGGCTCAAGCCCGATTACGCCGAGGCCCATGGCGCCCGGGGCGCCGCCCTGCGCGACCTGCGCCGCTTCGACGAGGCGATCGAGTCCTACCGTCAGGCCGCCTTGCTCGACCCCGCCTACCAGATGCCGCGTCTGCACCTCGCCCTGATGCTGGTCCGCGCCGGCCGGGTGCGCGAGGCGATCGACCTGCTGGGCGACCAGATCGAGGATCAGCGCGGCGGCGAGGACCGGGACGACCTGTTCCGCGCCCTGATGTTCTGCGCCGCCAACCATGACGGGCCCGACGACGGCGTCGGCCGCCTGCTCGCCGAGGCCTTCGCCGCCGAGTTCGGCGGCCACGGCCCGCTCGCCCCCCGCGTCCCCGCCACCCCGGCCGAGGCGGAACGCCGGCTGCGCATCGGCTATCTGACCTCCGACCTGCGCCGCCACCCGGTCGCCATCAACCTGATCCCGGCGGTGCGCAGCCACGACCGCACCCGCTTCAGCCTGCATTTCTATTCCCTCGACCAGCGCGAGGATCTGTTCACCGACTGGTTCCGCCCTTTTGCCGACGGCTGGACCCTGGTGGCCGGGCTCGACAACGAGACCATCGCCCGCCGGATCGCCGCCGACGGGATCGACATCCTGGTGGTGCTGGCCAGCCGCTTCGACCTCAACCGGCCCGGAATCGCCGGCTGGCGGCCCGCCCCGGTCCAGATCAGCCTGTACGACGTCGGCACCACCGGGCTGGCCGAAATGGATTACATCCTGGCCGACCGCTGGCTGATTCCGCCCGGCCATCCTGAATATTTCAGCGAGCGGCCGCTGCGCCTGCCGCAATATTACGTCGTCGATCTGCCCGACATCCTGCCGCTGCCGACCCGGCCCCGCTCCGGGCCGCCGGTGTTCTGCTGCTTCAACAGCCCGGCCAAGATCGGACCCGCCACCCTGGCGGTGTGGGGCCGGCTGCTCGCCGCCCGCCGCGACGCCCGCCTGATCCTCAAATACATGCAGAACTACGCCTCGGACGGGCTGCGCGAGCGCATCTTCGCCGGCCTCGCCGCCGCCGGCGCCCATCCCGATCAGGTGGTGTTCTGCACCGAGCAAGACACCGCCGAGGCCTTCATCGCCCGTTACAACGACGCCGATTTCGCCCTCGATCCCTTCCCGTTCTCGGGCTCGACCACCTCGTTCCAGTCCCTCGCCATGGGGGTGCCGGTGATCACCTGGCCCTGGCCGCGCATGGTCAGCCGCTGGACCACCGCCATGCTGTCCCGGCTCGGGCTCGACCAGATGATCGCCAGCTCGGCCGAGGATTACATCGCCCGCGCGCTCGCCGCCTGCGATCAGGTCGAGCAGTGGCGCGGCCGGCGGATGGAACTCCGCGCCGCCGTCGCGGCCTCCCCCCTGGTCGCCGGCGAACGCTGGACCCGTCATCTCGAACGGCTCTACCGCGCGGTCTGGCGGCGGCATGTGTTGGGGGAGCGGCGATGGTGACAACAAACGCGGGCTTTGCCCGCACCCACCAGGAACCTGAGGTTCCTGGACCTCCCTGAAGGAAGGCGGCACTCATGCGGATCGGCATCGATCTCGGCGGCACCAAGACCGAGGCGATCGCTCTCGCGGCGGATGGAACCGAACTCTATCGGCGCCGCGTCGCCAGTGGGCGCGATTATCCCGCCACCATCGCCACCATTCGCGCCTTGGTCGCGGCGGTCGAAAGCGAGACCGGGCAAAAAGGGACGGTGGGGGTCGGGATTCCCGGCACCATCAGTCCGGCCACCGGGCTGGTCAAGAATGCCAACTCCACCTGGCTGATCGGGCATCCGTTTGATCGCGATCTGGCCCAGGCGTTGGGGCGGCCGGTGCGGCTGGCCAACGATGCCGATTGTTTCGCCCTGTCCGAGGCCAGCGATGGGGCCGGCGCCGGGGCTCGGGTGGTGTTCGGCGTCATCCTCGGCACCGGGGTCGGTGGCGGCATCGTCGTCGAGGGCAAGCTGCTCGGCGGGCCCAACGCCATCGCCGGGGAGTGGGGACATATCCCATTGCCCTGGCCCGAGGATGACGAGCGGCCGGGGCCGCGCTGTTACTGCGGGCGGCATGGCTGCATCGAGACCTTTCTGTCCGGGCCGGCCCTGGCCCGCGACGACGGGCGCGGGCTGACCGCCGCCCAGATCGCCGCCGAGCGGCCGGAAGGGGAGGCGCTCCGGCGCTATCAGGGGCGGCTGGCCCGGGCGCTGGGGCAGATCATCACCCTGATCGATCCCGAGGTGATCGTCCTCGGCGGCGGGCTGTCGCGGGTCGAGTCGCTCTATCGGGCGGTGCCGGAGCAATGGGGGCGCTGGGTGTTCTCCGACACCGTCGCCACCCGGCTGCTGCCGCCGCGTCACGGCGATTCCAGCGGGGTACGCGGCGCGGCCTGGCTGTGGGGCGCGGATGAAGGCGTGGAGGAGGGATCATGACCGATCGGGCCGGGGATTCGAGACCCTTCCCGCAGCCACAGGCCGTCATCTTCGACATGGACGGGCTGCTGTTCAACACCGAGGATCTCTACCGCGACGCGGTGATGGCCGCCGCCGCCGCAAGCGGGATCGAGCTGCCGCTGTCGGTCTATCTGTCGCTGCTCGGCCTGTCGGGCGAGGCGGCCCGGGACGCGCTGCGGGAGCGGTTCGGTCCGGGCTTCGCCTTCGACGCCTTCTGGGCGGCGGCGCGGCGCAATTTCGAGGAAACGCTCGATGACGCGCTGCGGCTGAAGCCCGGCGCGGTCGAATTGCTCGACGCCCTCGACGCCGCCGGCCTCCCGGCCGCGATCGCCACCTCGTCGCTGCGGGCCAGCGTCGATCATCACCTCGCCGCCTTCGGTCTCGACCAACGCTTCGCCGCGATCGTCGCCAAGGGCGATACCCCGCGCGGCAAGCCCCACCCCGACCCGTTCCTGAGCGCGGCGGCGCGGCTGGGAATCGAGCCGGCCCGCTGTCTGGTGCTGGAGGATTCCCACAATGGCGTGCGCGGCGCGGCCCGGGCCGGGATGCTGCCGGTGATGGTGCCCGATCTGCTGGCCGCCACCGCCGAAATGGAGGCGCTGTGCGTCGCCATCGTGCCGGATCTGCATCGGGTGCGCGCGCTGCTGTGGCCCGACGCCCCAGCCGGGCGCCCTCAAGACGCCACAAACAAACCCGATCGATCATAAAGAAACCGCAAAAGAGAGACAGGATCGATTAAGGTCAAGCGAGGGTGCAAATCCGCGCCGGCCGTTTCGGGCTGTTTTTTCCTGGCGGAAACCCGCCGTTCGTCCCCTTGGGGTTTTGTCCGATGATCAGACTGCGTTGCCTGCTGGCCCCCCTGCTGCTGGCCGCCCCGCTGGTGGTGCCCCCCGTGCTGGCCCCCACGCCGGCCCAGGCTCAGGAAATGGTCGAACTCGTCACCCAGTTCGAGCCGCCGCCGCTGCCCTATTACGAACAGCCGCCCTGCCCGGCGCCGGATTATCTGTGGACGCCGGGCTATTGGGCCTGGGGCCCCGAAGGCTATTACTGGGTCCCCGGCACCTGGGTCCAGGCCCCCGCCCCCGGATTTCTGTGGACTCCCGGCTATTGGAGCTGGAACCCCGCCGGTTATTATGTCTGGCATCCCGGCTACTGGGCGCCCGAGGTCGGCTATTACGGCGGCATCCCCTACGGCTACGGCTATGACGGGATCGGTTTCGTCGGCGGCGAATGGCGCGGCAACCGGTTCGCCTACAACATCGCCGTCGTCACCGTCAATCGGGTGGTGATCCACAATATCTACAACAACCCGACCGTGGTGATCCGGCCGCCCCGGCCCGACCATTTCCCCAGCTTCAATGGCGGCCCGCGCGGCATCAACGCCCAGCCGACCCCCGGTCAACAGGCGCTGTTCAGCCAGCACCGCCTGCCCCCCACCCCGTTCCAGGGCGAATTCGAACGCGGCGCGCGCAACAATCGGGCCAATTTCGCCACCGTCAACCAGGGCCAGCCGCCCCTGCCCGCCTTCGTTCCCCCCGTCCCCCCCGCGCCGCAGGCTCCGGTCCCCTCGCCGGCTCCGGTCCCGCCCCGGGCCCCCGCCGCCCAGCCCGCCCCAGTCCCCTCGCCAGCCCCGGTCCCCTCGCCAGCCCCGGTCCCGCCTCGGGCCCCCGCCGCCCAGCCCGCTCCGGTCCCCTCGCCCGCCCCGATTCCGCCTCGGGCCCCCGCCGCCCAGCCCGCCCCAGTCCCCTCGCCGGCCCCGGTCCCGCCCCGGGAGCCCGCCGCCCAGCCCGCCCCAGTCCCCTCGCCGGCCCCGGTCCCGCCCCGGGAGCCCTTCCAACGCCCGATCGACATCCAGCGTCAGCCTCAGCCGCCGGACCAGGGCCAACGGGCGATGGAAATGCAACGCCAGCAGCAGGACCAAGCCCAGCGGGCGCAGGAGATGCAGCGCCAGCAGCAGGAACAGGCCCAGCGGGCGATGGAAATGCAGCGCCAGCAGCAGGAACAGGCCCAGCGGGCGATGGAAATGCAGCGCCAGCAGCAGGAACAGGCCCAGCGGGCGCAGGAAATACAGCGCCAGCAGCAGGAACAGGCCCAACGGGCGATGGAGATGCAGCGCCAGCAGCAGGAACAGGCCCAGCGGGCGATGGAAATGCAGCGCCAGCAGCAGGAACAGGCCCAGCGGGCGCAGGAAATGCAGCGCCAGCAGCAGGACCAAGCCCAACGGGCGCAGGAGATGCAGCGCCAGCAGCAGGAACAGGCCCAGCGGGCGCAGGAAATGCAGCGCCAGCAGCAGGACCAAGCCCAACGGGCGCAGGAGATGCAGCGCCAGCAGCAGGACCAAGCCCGGCGGGCGCAGGAGATGCAGCGCCAGCAGCAGGAACAGGCCCAACGGGCGATGGAGATGCAGCGCCAGCAGCAGGAGCAGGCCCAGCGGGCGCAGGAGATGCAGCGCCAGCAGCAGGAGCAGGCCCGGCGGGCGCAGGAGATGCAGCGCCAGCAGCAGGAACAGGCCCAACGGGCGCAGGAGATGCAGCGCCAGCAGCAGGACCAAGCCCGGCGGGCCCAGGAAATGCAGCGCCAGCAGCAGGAGCAGGCGCGACAGGCACACCGTCCGCCCGAGGAGGAAGGCCGTCGTCCTTGACCCCCAGATCCCAAGCCGCGGTGAGAGACCCTCATCGCGACTTGGCGCGGCCCAGATGGGCCGGTCAGGAGGGCGCGACGGCCCAGCGGCGCTGGGTCCCCCCGCCCGGAGGAATTTCAGCGACGCGCCCTTTGCGCACGTGATAGGATGAGTTAAATCTTTTTGGTTGCGGCGCAATCGCTGAAGAAACGATCGCGCCGCCTGGAGCAGGAGGCCGCGCCATGCCGCCACCCCCGCCGACCAAATACGGTCCCGTCGGCCAGATCCAGAAAGTGACGGCCCCGCGCGGGCCTGCCGTTCATCTCCCGCCGCCGACCAGATTCGGCCCGGTCCCGAGGCCACCGGCCAGCCACGCGCCGCCCGGACCTGCCCCTCGTCCGCTCCAGCGCATGGTGAAAAAAGCAACGACGGCGGAGGAATATCAAAATAGCCTTGGCCCAATCCCCTCCCAGGTCGGGAAACGACTAATTATCGCCAACCAGTCGATCATTTATACTAGGGGCAAACTGTCCTACGGCGCAGCCAATATTCCCGCCCAGGTTCAGGCCTCCAACGGCATGAGCTATCTTGCCGCCACCGAAGCCACCACTTATGCCAGGATCATCCGATCAAAAATCGGCAACTCCTTTATTGATCAGCAGGCCCTGCAACACCCGGGTCTCAAGCCCCCCGAGGCGCAGCCGGTCGCGAAGATCACCGAGATCAACGACGCGGCGGCCCGGGCGATCGCCGCCCGGAAGTTCCGCGCCGGCGTTTGCGACGATTTCGCCTCGGTGGCCTTCTTTCATCTCAAGGAAACCGTCACGCCGGACACGGAAATCTATCGACTGTCGTTGCAGGTATCCGCGGATAGCTTCCATGCGGCCGTGATCCTGGCCGATCCGGGACTGGACGCCCAGGCTTTGCGAATATCGGACAGCGCCGTCGTGGTGGATGCCTGGCCGACCAGGGCCTTTGCGGTCCGCGTTGTGGACTGGAAATACAAAAACGCGGTCTTCACCATTTCCTTTAAAGGATCAGACCTCTCCTCCAAGAATTATCTTCACGATGTCCGTCAAGTATGGAAGGGAGCCTACTTCATCGACGGAGAGCCCTGCTATCGCCGATTCGGCGACGACCTCGCAGAGGACGGAAATACTTACGAAACCTATTTCAGGAACAAAGCAAAGCTGTTCCGGGATACACCGCATAAGTACAATGGGGAGACGTGGGGCCAGACGTGGGACGACGACACCTCACTATGACCGCCCCCTTGTGCTTTCAAAAAAAGGGGGGGGTCTGGGGCGCCAGCCCCAGGCGGGTTCGGGCGGCAGCCCGACGCCTCCCCCCGCCGGCTCAGCGTTCGAAATAGCTGTTATCGACCTTGGCCAGCGCCGAGCGGGCGTCCTGGATCCATTGTTCCGGCTTGCCCTTGGGCGGCATCGGCACCAGCAGCGAGACGGTCGAGAGCGGCCCATAGCGGCGTTCGAACTCGTGCAGCACCTTCATCTGCTCGCGCAGCATGGCGCCGGTGCCTTCGCAGATATCCTCGATCACGGTACGGAGCGCGCGGAAGAACACATCGACGCCGTAGGTCATGTCCTGAAGGATCGCCTGGCCCGGCCGCAGGATGAATTGCTCGGCGCCGTTGACCTGGGAGGCGAGCAGGCGTTCGACCCGGCCGATCTTGGCCTGCTGGGCCGACAGGGTCAGCATCTTGCAGCGGGCGCGGACGTAGCGTTCGACGTCCTGGGTGCTGAGCGAGCGGCTTTCGGTGCGGCCGTCACGGAAGGCCAGCAACGCGCGGCGTTCCTCCTGCGACAACATCGGGATCAGGTCGGCCACCTGCTTGGACAGGCCGCCCTTGCGCATCTCGGCCAGCAGCTGGGAGCGGGCGGCCCAGCGCGAGATCACCATCGCCCCGTCCTTGGGGGCGATGCCGCCGAACGAGAAATAGCGCCGGCATTTGGCGGCGACCGGGAACACCCCGTCGGCGAAGCTGGCGAACAGCTTTTCCATCACCTGGGTCTGCTTCATCTCGACGGCATAGGCCCAGCACACCGCCGCGACCTCGCCCTCGCTTTCGGTGAAGCGGACCTCGGCATTGACCTTCTCGTACAGCACCTGGACGGTGGTGGGGAAGGTTTCCGGCATGATGCGGTTGTTCTTGAGGAACGATTCGAACTTTTCCTTGCCGGAATCGTCGCCGAGGCCGAGCTGGGCCTGGACCAGGGTGCGGGCCAGCGCGTCGTTGACGTCGAGCCCGCCGAGATATTCGCCGATGGCGTATTCGGCGATGTCCTTGAAGCTGGCGAGCGGGTTGCCGTACTTGATCTTGGGCAGGCGGGCTTGGCGGGCGGCGGCCGAGGTGCGGAAGGCCTGCACCGCCGCCTGCGAGGTGGCGCGGTCGAGGCTGGCGACCCGGTTGGGATCGGCGATCGCGCTGAGGAACAGGTCGAGCGCGTAGGCGAACAGCCCCTGCCACAGCGGATTGGTGCTGAGGCGGTCGAGGGCGAGGAAGTCGCTCGGGCCGAACACCTTCTTGGTCGCCAGCGCGCCGAACAGGGCGTCGATGATCCGGGTCGACCAGGCCGAGGGGGTGTCGTTGTCGCGCCAGCTGAATTCCGGGGTGTGGTTGAGGCGCAGGAACAGCACGATCGCCTGGAGCCCGACCTTGGAATCCTTCGGCAGCGGGATCGCCGGCTTGCCGTTGGTGGCCAGTTCCAGCATCGCGTCCATCGTGCCGATGCCGTGCAGCAGGATCAGCCCCTTGGGGTTGACCAGCGCCGGATTGGTCAGCAGCTCGCTGGCGGCCATCCGGTTGGTGGCGGCGTCGGCCAGCACCTTGGCACCATCGAGGCCGAACCGGCTGAGCAACTGGGCGATACGCCGGTTCATCGCCTGCGCCGACGGCGGCAGGGCTGCGGAAGGGGCGGCGGCGGAAGGCTGACTCATGGTGTTTGACGGCCCGAGATGGTGAACGGTGCGGCTCCGCCCGGAGACGGAACGCGATCATGCCAGAAAAGACAAGCCGGATCTGTGGCGTAACGCAAGCGGCTTCGTCGGGGGGCGGCGTCGGCGCGGGCGGAGCGGGGCGGGCGACGGGGCATCGGGGACGGGCTTGCTCCCAGGAGACGAACGCCGATCTTGACCCCCGATTGGTCAATGCCGCCTTAACGCCGGGGCGATCAGGGCCGCTCCGGCGGCACGGGACGGTCGAACCGGCCGGCGATCAGCCGGGCCAGCCGGGGGCTGACCAGGATCACCACGATCAGCCGCAGGGTCTGCAACGCCATCACGAACGACAGATCGACCGGCAGGGTCGAGGCGATGATCGCGATCGAATCCGCCCCGCCCGGGCTGGTGGCTAGCAGCGCGGTCAGCGGATCGACCCCGATCAGCCCCGACAGCAGCAGGCCAAGCCCGGCGCACAGGGCGATCTGGAGCAGGATCGCGGCGGTGACGCGCGGCAAGGCGCGGGCGACATGGCCAAGGGTGGCGCGGGTGAAGCCGAGCCCGATCCGCCAGCCGATCAGGGCGTAGGACAGGGTCAGCAGCAGCGGCGGCAGCTCGGGGCGCAGGCCGAAGCCATCGCGCAGCAGGGCGGCCAGGGCCAGCGGCACCAGCATCGCCCCGGCCGGCAGGCCGCGCCAGCGCCCGCACAGCAGGCCGGCGCCAATCAGGGCGAGGGTCAGGCCGAAGGCGGGGCCGGGCCGGGCCAGCCAATCCTCGGCCACCGGGGGCGGCAGGGTGCCGCCGGCGCTCCAGCCGAGCAGGGTGGCGGTCAGCACCACCAGCACCACCCGCCAATATTGCATGAAGGCGACGAGGCGGGCATCGGCACCGCAGGCGCCGGCCATCAGGGTCATCGCGGCGGCGGCGCCGGGCGAGGAGCCCCACACCGCGACGGTGCCGGGCAGCACCCGCCAGCGCGCCAGCAGCCAGCCCAGCCCGGCGCTGACCGCGATCACCCCAAGGATCAGGGCCGCGAACAGCGGACCGTGGGCGAGCAGGTCGCGGCCGATGGCGGGATCGATCCCGGCGCCGATCATGGTGCCGACCACCGCCTGGGCGACCAGGAACGGCCAGCGGCCGACGCCGAGGCCGGCACCGGCCAGGGCGAACAGGATGCCGGCCAGCATCGGCCCCAGCATCCGCCCGGCCGGCAGGCGCAGGGCCTCGATCAGGACGGTCAGCAGCAGCGACAGGGCCAGCAGGCCGGCCCAGCGCGACCACAGCGGCGCACGGAAGAAAACGACGGAAGGCATCGCCGGGTTGTAACCTCAACCCAGCCGGAAATCCATCGCAGCCGCCGCGCCACAGGGGCTGACCCCATCGATCATCCCGTGATGAGCTTGAGCTCTTCCGGCATTGCCGACTCGGGCACCCGCATCACCTGTGGGGATCCATCACCATGGATCACCTCGATCTTATAAACAAAGCGATCCGGCGCGCCACCGGTCACCGAGGTGGGGGCGGCGGTCACAATCCGTTCGAGCGCGGCACGCTGAGCTTCGGTCAGGTCGGCATCGTCGCGTTCACGCCGGCGACGAATGCCTGCCACGCCACCTTGCCGTTCGATGACAACTTTCATGACGAGCCTCCAGAAACCACCACTCCAACCTCATTCCACGCCGCCGCAACCGCCTGGGCCGCGGCGTCATCGTAAACCTCCCCCGCCACCGAGATTGTGACCTCCGCACACTTAAGAAAATCAGCACTGGCGGGCAACGGCCGGGTCAGAGCCCGGTACCATATCTGCCCCGCCTTTTCCCAACTCGGACCGCCCAGATTCACGCACGCCAGATAGAAAGCCCGGTTGGGAATCCCGGAATTGATATGGACCCCACCGTCATCATCCTCGGTCTTTTTGTAATCTCTCATGTGAGCCGGCTGAGGATCGTCGCCCAGATCCGGATCGCCCTTGAATGCCGTCCCCGGCGCGCGCAGGTCGCGCAAGGCACGCCGCGTGGGGACCGGTACCAGCAATTCGTCGCCGAACAACCAGTTGGCCGCCTCACCGACCTCTTGACGCGCCCATTGTTTCGTCATGATGCCAAACACATCGGAAAAAGATTCGTTCAGCGCCCCGGTCTGACCGTGATAGTCAAGACGAGAGGAAAACTGCGTAATCCCGTGGCTCATTTCGTGCGCGACGACATCCAAAACACCGGAGAAATCAAAAAAAACTTACCGCCGTCGCCATCGCCAAAAACCATCTGATTGCCATTCCAGAACGCGTTTTCATATTGTCTGCCGTAATGAACCGACGAGGCCAGCGTCATCCCCAGGTTATCGACCGATTCCCGCCCAAAAACTTCCTTGAAAAATCTCCAGGTCAGCCCGGTATTACGGTAGGCGTTCTCCACGGACGGATCCGCGTTGTCGGGATCCCCTTCCGATTTAACCGTCCGGCTGTTGAGATCGTTGGTCTGCTCGCAATCCCGGATCACCCGCCGCAAGCCGGTACGCGCCCGGGTGGGTAAGCCCGACTGACGCAAGGCGGCATTTCTCGCCTGGGCAAATTGGGTGTTCAAATCGATGGTGTGATCGGCCGCCTCGGCAATCTCCTGATCCTGCGACTGTCTCAACCGCTCAAGCAGGAAATTGGGGATTACGGCCCGTTGGCACAACGTCATTGTCATCGTCCTGAAAAATTAGTTTCGCCTAATAATTGTTAAAATTATCGAACAAGTAACCATAACTCAACTCCGGCAGATGCAGAACCCCTCAAAAACAGGTTTAGACCGTCCTTCGACACCCAAATCAGGCGATGATGGCCCGGTCGATCCGCCCCAGGGCCGGCTCGACGGCGGGCCGGTGCGGGCGCTGGCCCGGCATTATCCCGACGGCCATCGCCTGCCGCCGCATCGCCATCCGCGCGGCCAGTTGATCCACGCCGCCAGCGGGGTGATGGAGCTGGCCACCCGCGACCGGATCTGGCTGATCCCGCCCGGACAGGCGCTGTGGGTGCCGCCCGGGATCGAACACCGGCTGCGGGCACGGGGAGCGGTGGAGCTGCGCAGCGTTTATTTCCATCCCGATGCCCTGCCCGCCGCCGCCCCGGATGAGCCGGCCTCGGTGCGGGTGTCGGCCCTGCTGGGCGCCCTGCTCGACCGCGCGGCGGCGATCGCCGAGGACCCGCCGCCGGACGAGCGCGACCGCCGCATCCTCGACCTGATCGGCTGGGAACTCGACTGGAGCGCAGCGACGCCCTGGTCGCTGCCGACCGGGCACGACCCAAGGCTGGCCCGGCTGTGCGCGGCGATCCTGGCCGACCCGGCCGACCGGCGCGGCCTCGCCGCCTGGGGGGAACAGGTCGGCGCCTCGGCCCGCACCCTGGCCCGGCTGTTCCGCGCCGAAACCGGGATGAGCTTCGATCTATGGCGGCGCCAGGCCCGGCTGTTGCTGGCGCTGCCCCGCCTTGCCGCCGGCGAGGCGGTCACCAGTGTCGCGCTCGATCTCGGTTATGGCAATCCAGGGGCCTTCGCCGCGATGGTCCGCCGCGCCACCGGGCAGCCGCCGCGACGGGGCTAGCCGAAAGGCTCCGCCTCTCGGCGCTCTCCGCGAAGGGCCACGGGCCCTTCGAACCCATGGGGGTCAGCGGAGGATCTCGGCCAGCCGGTCGGCGGCGACGAAGGCGCGGGCGAGGCCGCGGCGTTCGCCGGCCGCGCCGGGGGCCGACATTGTGCCCTCGATCCGCCGGGTGATCAGCCCGAGCAGGCAGAAGGCGACCGGATCGAACACCGGCGAGCCGGAATTGGCGTCAACCTCCTCGACCAGGGTCGGCATCCGGCTGGCCAGCGGCTCGGGCAGCAGGGTGGCGGGCAGCAGCCGGGGGGAAAAGCGCCGCGTCGGCGTCGCCACCGCCACCAGCGTCCCCACCGGCGGCAGGCGCGGGCACAGCGCCAGCGGCGGCAGCGCCCGCCGCTCCGGCGGCAGGGCGGCAGGATCGAGGCTGATCAGGCTGGCGTCGATCCCGTCCAGGTCGCCCTCGCGCCGGATCACCGCCGGCAGCCGCACGCCCGCCACCAGCACCGTCACCGGCCGCCCGGCCGGGCCGCGCCCCAGCACATGGGCGGCGGTCAGCACCCGCCCGTCGCCGAGATAGACCCCCGAACCGTTGGCCCGGGTCGCCGGATCGGCGGCGGCGCCGGGACCGACCCCGACCACATAGGCGCTGAACGCCTGCCCCCACGCCGGAGCGGCCAACAGCAGGACCGGAACGATGACGGCCAGACGCGAGATCATCGCCCGACTCCATCATCCGCCGCCGCGCATGTCCAATGGGTTCGAAGGGCCCCCGGCCCTTCGCGGAGAGCGCCGAGAGGCGGAGCCTTTCGGCCCCCCTGCCCCATTCTGTCCGTTTCGCCGCCGATTCTGTCCGAACCGGCGGCGAAACGGCCGGCGGCGCGGCCTATCCTCGGCCGATCCCTTCCCCACCGGAGCTTGCCCCGATGACCGATCCCATCCCCTTCACCCGCGCCGACATCACCGCCGAGATCGAGGGAATCCGCCTTGCCGGCTGGCTGTACCGCCCCACCCTGCCCGGCCCGCGCCCGGCGATCGTGATGAGTCACGGCTATGCCTGCGTCAAGGAACAGGGACTCGACCGCTTCGCCGCCTGCTTCGCCGCCGCCGGCTTCGCGGTGCTGGCCTATGACCACCGCAATTTCGGCCAGAGCGGCGGCAGCCCGCGCGGCGAGATCGACCCCCACCGCCAGATCGAGGATCTGCGCGGCATGGTCACCTGGATCGGCATGCAGGATGGGATCGATCCCACCAGGATCGGGCTGTGGGGCAGCAGCTACAGCGGCGGCCACGTCCTCGCCCTGGCGGCGATCGACCGCCGGGTCGGCTGCGTGGTGGCCCAGGTGCCGACCATCAGCGGCGGCGAGAGCTTCCGCCGCCGGGTGGCGCCCGGGGCGATGGCGGGTCTGCGCGCCGCCTTCGCCGCCGACCGCGCCGCCCGGCTGCGCGGCGAGGCCCCGGCGCGGCGGCGGGTGATCCCGGAAAACGGCGAGCCCGGCCTGTATGCCGACGCCGAGGCGGTGGCGTTCTGGGGCGCGGCGGCGGCGCTGTCGGACGGGCGGTGGGAAAACTCGGTCACCCTGCGCTCGGTCGAGCTGGCCGGCGAGTACGAGCCGGCGGCGCGGATCGAGCGGATCGGGCCGACTCCGCTGCTGATGGTGGTGGCCGACGCCGACACCGTCACCCCGACCGACCTCGCCCTCGCCGCCTTTCGCGACGCGGTCGAGCCGAAGCGGCTGTGTCTGATCCGGGGCGGCCATTTCGACCCCTACCAGCGCCGTTTCGCCGAGGCGGCGGGGGCGGCGCGCGCCTGGTTCCTCGCCCATCTCGGCGAGCCAGCGGCCGACGCCACCGGGGCCTGACCCGGCGGGACGACTCAGGCGGTGCGGCGGGGGGCGGTGGTGGGCAGGCGCTCGGCGGCCTGGACCATGGTGCGGAGCTGCTCGCGCGACAGCGAGCCCTCGGCACAGAGTTCGTTCAGCAGCGCGGTCAGCGCCTCGCCATCGAACAGGAACGGGCTGACGGCATCGGCGACGGCGACCGGCGCCGGGGCGGGCGGCGCGCTCCGGAGCGGAACGGCATGCACGATGCTGCTCACCACCGAAGTTTCCAGTGCGATCGTCAGCGCCATGCCTTACGTCCCCCTTTGTCGTCCGGGCAGACGCCATGCATCAGGCATGCCAGCGCCGCCCCCCCGCGCCGCCGGGCCGGGTTTCCCCGGGTTTCGCCCCGGTTTCGGCGGGGCGGCCCCGGTGGCGGCGGCGGGTGGGGCCAAACCGCAACCGTCCGGGCGGGCGGCAGTTCTTGCCGCACGGCGGGAAGGATCGACCGGTCTGGTCCCGCCCGGCCCATGGTGTATACTGACCCCTCACTTGTCCCCCCGGAGGAACGGATGAAACGGTTTCGTGGTTTGGCCCTGGCGGGGCTGGTCGCCGGGGGGTGCCTGTGCGCCGCGTGGGCCCAGGCCAATCCCGTCGATCTGGCCGCCCACCGCGCCACCTACCACATGAGCCTGTCCTCGTCGCGTTCGGGCAGCGGGATGGCCAATGCCAGCGGGACCTGGAGCTACGCCTTCCGCGATTCCTGCGACGCCTGGGTGACCGAGTTCCGTCTCGCCCTGACCTATTCCTATGCCGAGGGCGGTCAGGCCGACACCGTCACCGATTTCCTCGGCTGGGAATCCAAGGACGGGCTGCGCTACCATTTCCGGGTGCGGCAGTCGCGCGACGGCGAGGTCACCGACGAGGTCGAGGGCACCGCCCGGCTCAACGGTCCCGGCCAGGGCGGCGTCGCCCGCTTCACCCGGCCCGAGGTCCGGCAGATCCGCCTGCCCAAGGGCACCCTGTTCCCCACCGCCCACACCCTGCGCCTGCTCGCGCTGGCGGAACGGGGCGAACAGGCGCTGGCGCGGCCGCTGTTCGACGGCCAGGGCGACGAGGGGCCGTTCGAGACCAGCGCCCGCATCGGCCGGGTGATCACCACCCCGCCCGACGGTCAGGCCAACCCGCTGCTGGCGCCGCCGGCCTGGCCGATGCGGATGGCGTTCTTCCCGACCCGGGGCAGCAACCCGCTGCCGGATTTCGAGATGGCGCTGGTCTACCACGCCAACGGGGTGGCGCGGGACATCGAACAGATCTTTCCCAATTTCAGCCTGCACGGCAAACTTGAATCCATCGAGGCGCTGCCGCGGCCGCGCTGCTGACCCGGGGGCCGCCGCCCCCAGCCCGGAGAACGCGATGACCGCTCACCCCAGCGTCCCGCCCGAGGCGGATCCCGCCGCCCTGCGCGCCCGGCTCGCCGCCCTGCGCGCCGCCCCGGCCACCCCGCCCCGCGCCCTGGCCCAGACCCTCAACGAACTGTCCGGGGTGCTGTACGGCCTCAACCAGAGCGACGAGGCCGACCGTCTCGCCGCCGAGGCGGTCGGGGCCGCCCGCGCGGGGATGGCGGAAGATCCCGACGCCACCCGCTTCGTGCTGGTCGCGGCCGAGATCAACCATGCCGGCGGCCGGCTGCGCCAGGGCGCGATCGAGGACGCCGCCGCCGGGCTGGCCACCGCCGCCGACACCTTCCGCGCCGGCGGCGAGGCCGGCCGGCCGTTCCTCGGCGCGATGGTCGAGGCGCTGCACCGCGCCGCCCAGGCCTTCGCCGATTTCGAACGGTGGGATCTGGCGCTCGACATGCGGCGGCGGACGGTCGATCTGTTCGGCGAGACCCCGCCCGGGGCGGCGGTGCAGATCCTGGCCCTGACCCTGATCCAGTCGGCGGTCGGCCCCGGCCTCGACCCGGCCCGGGCGGTCAGCCACGCCGAGGAGGCCACCGGCCTCGCCCGCCTGCTGCGGCGCGAGGGCGGCGAGACCGACCAGGGGCTGCGGCTGCTGCTGGCCCAGGCGCTCGGCACCCTGGCCGGCTGCCGCCACCGCGCCGGACAGGATTCGAGCGGGCTGGAAGCGGCGCTGGAGGCGGTCGAGCTGCTGCATGCGCTGGTGCCGGACAACCCGCTGGCGGCGGTGCCGTCGCTGGTGGCGACGCTGGAAAGTTTGGGGGCGATCCTGGACTCGCTTGGTCTGGCCGAACAGGCCGCCTCGGTCGCCGGCCAGCTCGCCACCCTCCAGGACAGTCTTGCCCGGATGAACAGCGCGCCGGCCTGAAACAAAGGGGCTGGCGCCGGCCAAGGGGCGGGGCGCCCCTTGGCGATCCCCCCGGAGGGCCGGTCGGCCCTCCACCCTTGGTAACGTGTCGGGATGGTCCCGGCGCGACAGAACGACGGAAGGAAGACCACGATGCGGAATGGCGGTGCGGCGCTGGTGCTGGCGGCCTCGATCATTCTCGGCGGCGGGCTGGCGATGGCGCAGGGGCTGCCCGGCTTCGGCGGCAGCAGCAGCAACGGTGGCGGCGCGGCCTCGCCGCTCGGCCAGATGATCGGCAATCAGGCCGGGGCGCTGGTGGACAAGGCCCTGCCCGACGTCTCCGGGCTGGCGCTGCCCAACACCACCGGGCTGCTCGGCTACTGTCTCAAGAACCAGTTGCTGAAGCAGTCGGGCGCCTCGACCCTGCTCGGCCAGTTGAGCGGCCGCAACGACGTCCAGACCTCCAACGGCTTCCGCCTCGGCGAGCAGGGCCGGATCGAAACCGCCAACGGCGCGGTCTATTCGCTCGACGGCCTCAAGGACTCGCTGAAGTCGAAGATGTGCGACATGGTGTTCGACCACGCCAAGTCGCTGATGTAACCCCGACCGGCGGTGCCCCTGGCTCCCTTGAGAAAATCAAAGGGGGTCCGGGGCATCGCCCCGGCCGGGTGTGGGCGGGAGCCCACCTGCCGTTACTTGCCACCGACCAGCGCCGCCAACCCGACGAAGGCCGGCAGCGGATGACGGATCAACCGGGTGGGGATCCCGGCGAGATAGGACTGGAACCGCCCATGCGCCTCGAAGCGGGCGCGGAAGCCGGAGGCGCGGAAGGCCTCGGCCATCCGGGGCAGGATGCCGCCGGCGAGGAACACCCCGCCATGCGCCCCGAAGGTCAGGGCCAGATTGCCGGCCACCGTTCCCAGCATGGCGAAGAACAGCTCGACCGCCTCGCGGCAGACCGGATCGCTGCCGTCGAGGCCGTGGGCGCTGATCACGTCGGGGGTGCTGAACACCACCTGATGACCCGACAGCGCGCACAGCGCCTGATAGAGATTGACCAGCCCCTGGCCCGACAGCACCCGCTCGGCCGAGACATGGTCGAAGCGGGCGCGCAGCCAGTCGAGCACCGCCGCCTCGCGGTCGGTGGCGGGAGCCATGGTGACGTGACCGCCCTCGCCCGCCACGCCCTGCCAGCCGCCGCCGGGCAGCGGCACCAGCCCGGCGACGCCGAGCCCGGTGCCGGGGCCGAGCGCCACCAGCGGAAAGCCGGCCCGCGCCGTGCCGCCGCCGACCGTCAGCAGGTCGGCGGCGCCGAGATGAGGCGCGGCCAGGGCGACGGCGGCGAAATCGTTGACCGCGTCGAGCCGGTCGAGCCCGAGCGCGGCGCGGGTTTCCTCCAGCGAGAAGCGCCAGGGCGAGTTGGTCAGCGCCACCTCGTCGCCGTCGATCGGGCAGGCGATGGCGAAGGCGGCGCGATCGGGCACGGCGCCTTCGCCCGGCCCGGCGAGATAGGCCCGCGCCGCCTCGACCGGCGAGGGGTAATCGGCGCAGCGCAGCACCTCGGGCGCGCCGACGCTGCCGTCGGCTCCGACCAGGGCGAAGCGGGCATGGGTGCCGCCGATGTCGGCGACCAGTCCCGGGGCCAAGGTCACAGCCCGCGCTCGGCGATCAGGCCGGCATAGAGGTCCTGGTAATGCTGGGCGGCGCGGCTCCAGGAGAAATCCTGGGCCAGCCCGGCCTCGACGATGCGGCGCCAGCGGTCGGGATCGCGATAGAGCGACACCGCCCGCTCGATCGCCCACTGGAAGGCGCCGGCATTGGAATGCTCGAACACGAAGGCGTTGGCGCTGCCGTTGATCAGGGTGTCGTAGCTGGTATCGACCAGGGTATCGGCCAGCCCGCCGACGGCGTGGCCGACCGGCACGGTGCCGTAGCGGAAGGCGTAAAGCTGGGTCAGGCCACAGGGTTCGAAGCGGGACGGCATCAGCAGCATGTCGCCGCCGGCGATCAGGCGGTGGGCCAGCGGCTCGGAATAGCCGATATGCACCGCAACCTGATCGGGATGGGCGGCGGCGGCGGCGAGGAAGGCCTGTTCGAGGGCGCGGTCGCCGGTGCCGATCACCCCGACCTGGGCGCCCTGGGCCAGGATCGCCGGCAGCACCGCCAGCAGCAGGTCCATTCCCTTCTGCTCGGTCAGCCGGGTCACCACCACCAGCAGCGGGGTGTGCGGCTGGGGCTGGAGCCCCAGTTCATTCAGCAGCGCCGCCTTGTTGGCGGCCTTGCCGGCGGCATCGCCCGGCTTGAACACGCGGGCGAGATGGCGGTCGGTGGCCGGGTCCCACACCTGATAATCGGCGCCGTTGAGGATGCCGGTCAGCACCCCGGCCCGCCACGCCAGCAACCCTTCCATCCCGTAGCCGAAGGCCGGGGTCTGGATCTCGCGGGCATAACGCGGGCTGACGGTGGTCAGGCGGTCGGCGTAATAGATGCCGCCCTTGAGGAACGACAGGGTGTCGTAATATTCGAGCCCCTCGGGGGCGTACATGTCGGCCGGCAGGCCGAGCCGGGCCACCAGATCGGCGCCGTAGCGGCCCTGATAGGCGATGTTGTGGATGGTGAACACCGTGCCGGCGCGGCCGGGGGTGTTCCAGGCCTGGAGCCAGGCCGGGGCGAGGCCGGTCTGCCAGTCGTTGCAGTGGAGGATCTGCGGCCGCCAGTCGAGCGGGCTGCCCTCGCACGACAACGCCGCCGCCGCCCAGGACAGCAGGCCGAAGCGCAGCCCGTTATCGGGCCAGTCGCGCCCGGCGAGGTCGGTGTAGGGGCCGCCGTCGCGGGCGTAAAGGGCGGGACAATCGAGCAGCCACACCGTCACCCCGCTGTCGGGCATGCGGCCCTCGATCAGCACCACCTCGCTGCCGGTGGCGAGCGGATCGCCGAGGCGGGCCAGCTCGCGCCGGTCGGTGGTGGCCGACAGCGCGGCGGGATAGCCGGGCATCAGGATCCGCACCTCGTGGCCCGCCGCCGCCAGCGCCGCCGGCAAAGCGGACGAGACGTCGCCGAGGCCGCCGGTCTTGACCAGGGGAAAGACTTCCGAGGACGCAAACAGCACGCGCATGATCGTTTCCCTCCAGGACCCGCCACCGCCCTTGCCCGCAGGGTAGCGTGGATCGCGCCCCCGGTCGAGGGGCGGCTGGCCGGGCCGGCCGGCCGCCGCCGTCAACCGGCGCGCGACGAGGTCAGTTGCAGAAAGATGTCTTCGAGATCGGTCTGTTCGGTGGTGAGATCGACGATGCCGAGCCCGGCGGCGGCGATCTCGGCCAGGATCGCCCCCACCGCCACCTCGGACGGACGGTAGCGGATCACCATCCGCCGCCCCGGCCGCAATTCGGGGGCGAAGCGGGCCAGCGCCGGCGGCAGGCCGGCCGGGTCGAGGTCCCGGTCGAGCGTCAGCAGCAGGGTCTTGCCGTCGATCCGCCCCAGCAGCGCGGCGGTGGTGTCGAGCGCCGCCAGCTTGCCGTGGTTGATGATGGCGATGCGGTCACAGAGCTGCTCCGCCTCCTCCAGGTAATGGGTGGTCAGCAGGATGGTGACGCCCTGGGCGTTCATCCCCCGCACCGCTTCCCACAGATGCTGGCGCAGTTCGAGATCGACCCCGGCGGTCGGCTCGTCGAGCACCAGCACCGGCGGCGAATGGACCATCGCCTTGGCCACCAGCAGGCGGCGGCGCATCCCGCCCGACAGGGTGCGGGCGTAGGAATCCGCCTTGTCGGCCAGACCGACGATGTCGAGGATCTCCATCGTCCGCCGCTCGGCGCGCGGCACCCCGTACATCCCGGCCTGGACGTCGAGCAGCTCGCGCGGGGTGAAGAACGGATCGAGGTTGAGTTCCTGCGGCACCACCCCGATCGCCGCCTTGGCGGCGCGGGGGGTGCGGTCGATGTCGCGGTCCCAGATCCGCGCCGTGCCGGCGGTCTTGATCACCAGCCCGGCCAGGATGTTGATCAGGGTGCTCTTGCCGGCGCCGTTGGGGCCGAGCAGGCCGAAGAAGGCCCCGCGCGGCACGTCGAGGCTGACGCCGTCGAGCGCCCGCTTGCCGCCGCGATAGACCTTGGTCAGGCCGGTGACCGACACCGCCGCCGCCGGCAGGGCGGCGCGGGGGGGATGAGAGTCTGTTTGAACCATCGCCGCCAATGGGTATCATCCGGCCCTGTTCCTGTCCACCCGAGCCAGCATAGGGGATGCCGTCGATGCCCTCCTTCTCCGCGATTCCCCCGACCGAACCGGTCCGCGCCGCCACCAGCCCGGTCGCCTGCGACGGCGACGTCGCCCACGGGCTCGGCCATCCCCGGGTGTTCCTCGACCTGCCGCCGGGCGGCGAGGTGGTCTGCCCCTATTGCTCGCGGCTGTTCCTGTCGAGCGCCGCCGCCCCGGCCGAGGCGGCGGCATCTTGAGCGAGCCGACCGGGACGCCGCGCCATCTGGTCCTGATCGACGGATCGGGCTTCATCTTCCGCGCCTTCCACGCCCTGCCGCCGATGAGCCGGGGCGACGGCACCCCGGTCAACGCGGTCTACGGCTTCACCACCATGCTGCTGAAGCTGCTGGCCGACAGCGACGCCGACCATCTGGCGGTGGTGTTCGACAGTTCGCGCGCCACCTTCCGCCGCGAGATCTATCCCGCCTACAAGGCCCACCGCCCGCCGCCGCCCGAGGAGCTGGTGCCGCAATTCGCCCTGGTGCGCGAGGCGGTCGCCGCCTGCGACGTCGCCGGGATCGAGCTGGACGGGTTCGAGGCCGACGACCTGATCGCCACCTATGCCCGGCTCGGCCGCGAGGCCGGGGCGCGGGTGACGGTGGTGTCGTCCGACAAGGACCTGATGCAGCTGGTCGGGCCGCAGGTGGCGATGCTCGACCCGATCAAGAGCCGCGCCATCGATGAAGCGGCGGTGCGCGAGAAGTTCGGGGTCGGCCCGGAGCGGGTGGTCGATGTCCAGGCGCTGTGCGGCGACGCCACCGACAACGTCCCCGGGGTGCCCGGGATCGGCATCAAGACCGCCGCCCAGTTGATCGGCGAATATGGCGACCTCGACAGCCTGCTGGCCCGCGCCGGCGAGATCCGCCAGCCCAAGCGGCGCCAGACCCTGCTCGACCATGCCGAGATGGCCCGCCTGTCGCGCGAACTGGTGCGGCTGCGCGACGACGCCCCGCCGCCGCTGCCGCTGAGCGGGCTCGCGGTGCGGCCGCTCGACCCGGCCCGGCTCGGCGCCTTCCTGACCGAACAGGGCTTCCGCTCGCTGCTCGGCCGGCTGGAGCGCGACGGCGCCACCCCGGCGCCCCGCCCCGCCCCCCGCCCCATCGCGCCGCCGCCCGACGCGATCCATGCCGCCGCCCCCGCCGCCGAGGCCGCCCCGGCGGTCAGCCTGCCGCGCGACGGCTACCGCCTCGTCACCGACCTCGCCGACCTCGACCGCTGGATCGCCCGCGCCACCGAGGCCGGACTGGTCGGCTTCGACACCGAGACGGATTCGCTCGACGCGGTGCGGGCCAATCTGGTCGGGGTGTCGCTGGCGGTGGCCCCGGGCGAGGCCTGCTACATCCCGCTGCGCCACAGCGCCCCGGCCGAACAGGGCAGCCTCGATCTCGGCGGCGGCGACGCTGCCCCGGCCGCCGCCGGCCCGACCCTGCCGCCGGTGGACCAGATCCTCGACCGGCTGCGCCCGCTGCTGGCCGATCCCTCGGTGCTGAAGGTCGGCCACAACATCAAGTTCGACATGCAGGTGCTGGCCGGGCTCGGCCTGAATGTAACGCCGCTCGACGACACCATGCTGCTGTCCTACGTGCTCGACGGCGCCAGCCACGGCCACGGCCTCGACGAACTGGCCCTGCGCCATCTCGGCCACGCCACCATCCCCTATGCGGCGGTGTGCGGCAGCGGCAGGAAGCAGATCACCTTCGACCGCGTCCCGCTCGATCAGGCCCGCGACTACGCCGCCGAGGACGCCGACGTCACCCTGCGCCTGCACGCCCTGCTCAAGCCGCGCCTGCTGGCCGAGCGGATGAGCACGGTCTACGAGACGCTGGAGCGCCCGCTGGTGCCGGTGATCGTGGCGATGGAGCGGGAAGGCATCAAGGTCGATCGCGCCGCGCTGGCCGCTTTGTCCGAGGATTTCGCCCAGCGCCTCACCACGTTGGAGGCGCAGGTGATCGCCCTCAATGACGGCGAGGCGTTCAACCTCGCCTCGCCCCAGCAATTGGGCAAGGTGCTGTTCGAGCGGCTCGGCCTGCCCGGCGGCAAGAAGACCAAGACCGGCCAGTGGGCCACCCGCGCCGACATCCTGGAGGAACTGGCCCCGCTGCACGAGCTGCCGGCCCGCCTGCTCGACTGGCGCCAACTGGCCAAGCTGAAAAGCACCTACAGCGACGCCCTGGTTGCCCAGATCAACCCCGCCACCGGCCGGGTCCACACCAGCTTCTCGCTGGCCGCCACCACCACCGGCCGGCTGTCCTCGTCCGATCCCAACCTCCAGAACATCCCGATCCGCAGCGAGGAAGGCCGCAAGATCCGCCGCGCCTTCGTCGCCGAGCCCGGCCACCTGCTGGTCTCGGCCGACTATTCCCAGATCGAGCTGCGGCTGGTCGCCCACGTCGCCGGGATCCAGGCCCTCCAGGCCGCCTTCGCCAGCGGGGCCGACATCCACGCCACCACCGCCGCCGAGATCTTCGGCGTCGCCCCCGATCAGGTCGATGGCGCCCTGCGCCGCCGCGCCAAGGCGATCAATTTCGGCATCATCTACGGCATCAGCGCCTTCGGCCTCGCCCACCAGCTCGGCATCCCCCAAGGCGAGGCCCGGGCCTATATCGAGGCCTATTTCCGCCGCTATCCCGAGATCCCCGCCTACATGGAGCGGACCAAGGCCGAAGCGCGCGAGCACGGCTTCGTCCGCACCCCGCTCGGGCGCAAGGTGTTCACCCCCGGCATCCACGACAAGAACGCCGCCGCCCGCGCCTTCGCCGAGCGCGCCGCGATCAACGGCCCGATCCAGGGCGGCGCCGCCGACATCATCAAGCTGGCGATGGTCCGGCTGCCGGCGGCGCTGGAACAGGCGGGACTCAAGGCGCGGCTGCTGCTCCAGGTCCATGACGAACTGGTGCTGGAGGCGCCCGAGGCCGAGGCCGACGCCACCTGCGCCGCCGTCAGAGCGGTGATGGAGAACGCGGTGAGTCTGGCGGTGCCGCTGCTGGTCGAGGCCAAGGCCGCCGCCAGTTGGGGCGAGGCGCATTAAGTCGAGAGGCGCTGCCTCTCGACGCTCTCCGCCCAGGGCCACAGGCCCTGGGAACCCGTTACTCTTCCGGGCGCAGCAGCCAGCCCTTGTCGGTCTTGAGGAACTTGTATTCGCGGTTGACGATGTGGCGGCGTTCGCCCTTGCTGAAATCGCCGTAGGTCTGCCGCACCACGATCGGGCCGCCGATCATGGTGGCCAGGCTTTGCAGCGCCTCGCCGGCATCGTTGGGCTTGGCCGGATGCAGCACGTCCTCGACATATTCCTGGTACGACTTGTTGAAGACGATGTCGTATTCGACGATCGCGGTGTAATGGCTGTCGTCAACCTTGTAGCCATTGCTCTGCTTGATCGCATCGTAGCGCAGCAGCTCGTTGTCCTGAAGCTGCTGCCGCACCGCGTCCTCGACCGCGCCGCTGCCCGGCTTGTCGGAGCAGGCCGCCACCGCCAGCACCGCCGCCGCCACCATCATGGTACGCCACCGTGCCATGCCCCGCCCTCCCGTTTGGTTGTCGCCTGACTTTACCCGCGTCGCGCCCCCAATGCCGCCAATTTTTGGGGTCCAGGGGCCTTGCGGCCCCTGGCGGGCGCGGGCGGAGCCCGCATCACAGCAGCAGCCGGGGCCCCTCCCCGTCCGCCACCGGCAACGGCCCGAGACATTCACTCTCCGGCGCGGCCCGGAACACCGCCCCCGAGCGGTTGACGGCATAACAGAAGGCGCAGCCGCGCGGGCAGGTGTCGTAGGCGCCGATGTCGCGGCTGTCGGCGCAGCCGCAGCCGGGGCGGTTGGGCCGGGGCCGCGCCGCCACCGAGCGGGGCCGGCCCCAGGCGGCGGCGACCCGTTCCAGCCGGCGCGGGTCGATGCAGGACGCCGCCGGCAGCCCGCTGGCCGCCACCAGCGCCGGCTGGCAGCACAGCGCCAGCCGCATCCCCCGCGCCGCCGCCAGCCCGGCCAGTTCGGCCAGCAACGCCTGCTTGGCGGCGGGGGGCGGGTCGCTCCAGCCCTCGCCGAGCTGGGCGAGCCGGCGCTCGACCTTGCGATAGAAGGTGGCGAACGACACCACCACCTCGTCACAGGCCCCCTCCAGCGCGGCGGCGAGGGCGGCGAAACGGTCACGATGCCATTCGGGCGGGGTGCGCGGGCCGATCAGCACCGGGTCGTAGCGCCACACCAGCGCCTCGGGGCCGTGACGGGCGGCCAGGGCGCGGAAGGCGGCGATCCGCCGCGCCGGGTCGCCGCCGCGTTCCAGCGGGGCGGGATAATCGGTCAAAGTGTGCTGGAGCACGAACGGCAGGCCGGCGGCGCGCACCGCCTCGAACCCGGCCTCGAAGCGGGCGGGATCGCGGCTCCAGAACACGTAGCCGTCCACCCCGACCCGCAGCGGCACCGCCGCCACCCCGCCGCCATACGGATTGACCACCAGCGCCCGGCCGGCGCGGAAACGGGCGAGGAACCACTCGGCGTGATAGGCCGGGATGTCGCTGCGGTAGCTGGCCGAGATGATCATCCCGCCAGGGTAAGACCGCCGCCGGCCGAAGGGAACCGCTGTCGGGGGCCGGGCGCCGCCATGCTATGCTGGGGCCGGTTCGCGCCGAGGACGGAGGCCCGCCTTGCCCAAGATCGATCCCAACGCCCTGCCGGTGCTGACCGGCACATCCTATCCCCCGCCGCATGACGCCCCCTGCGCGGCGCGGCGGGTGCAACGGCTGGCCGCCGCCGGCGGGCTCGGCCAGTTCGGAGTCAATCTGGTGGTGCTGCCGCCGGGCAGTTGGTCGAGCCAGCGCCACTGGCACAGCGCCGAGGAGGAATTCGTCTATGTGCTGGCGGGGGAACTGACCCTGGTCGAGGACCAGGGTGAAACCCTGCTGCGGGCCGGCGACGCCGCCGCCTTTCCCGCCGGCGGCAACGGCCACCACCTGCGGAACCTGTCGGACGCCGAGGCCCGTTTCCTCGCCATCGGCAGCCGGATCGACGCCGATCACGGCGAATATCCCGACATCGACCTCGCCTTCGAACCCGACCGCTACCGCCAGGGACCACGCTACCGCCGCAAGGACAGTGGGGCCGGCTGAAACGCCGCCCCGCCGCCCGGGTCAGGCCCCGCCGGGGCCGGGGCGGGACTCGCCGCCCTGGCCGGCCTCGGCCGCGCCGAGCCGGTGCAGGTCGGCGGCGATGCCGTTGAGCAGCGACAGCTCGACCTCGTCCACCGCGCCGGTGTCCAGCCGCCACGCCACCAGCCGCGCCAGCTTGATCGCCAGTTCGCCCAAATGCTCGGACGGCGTTTCCGCCAGTTGCAGAATCATCAGCACGATCCGATCGACCGTCTGGCGGATTTCCTCGTCCTCGCCGCCGGGCTTTCCTTCGAACCGCCGCACCAGGGCGTCAAGAATCGTGACGCTTTCATTACTGAAATATGACATTTCCCCCATCACCTCTTTTCCATCCGGCCCGCAGCCCCCCCCGCGACACTCGGGCGCAACCATCTATCGCAAATAGACCGCTTGTTCGCCAGCGACAAAATAACGCATTTGTTTTGTTTTTGTGTGAAAATGAGATACGCTTTTGGTATTGAAAACTTACTTTACAGATAACCAAAGGTTGCCGCTATTGTGATTTGAGATGATCTTTGGTCATCAAAATTCAAATGATAAACAACCAAATTCCTTGACCAGCCCACCCCACTCGCCCGGAATCCGGCGCCGCCGCATTATTTCGCGACAAAAAGGCGCCCCACCCCGTTCCGGCGCGGACAGGCGGGGCGCGGGGAGACCGGGGCGGCGGCGCCGCCCCGATCCGCGTCAGCGCACCGCCACCAGGGCGTGGCGTTTCCGCCCGGCCGACAGTTTGATCCCGCCCGCGCCGGCCAGATCGGCCAGGGTCAGGCACCGCCCCGCCTCGGCCACCGCGACGCCGTTGACCCGCGCCCCGCCACCGGCGATCAGGCGGCGGGCCTCGCCCTTCGACGCCGCCAGCCCCGCCCCCACCAGCAGATCGACCAAGGCGAGGCCGGCCGCCAGCTCGGCCCGCGCCACCGCGACGGTCGGCAGCCCCTCGGCCCCGCCGCCGGCCTCGAAGGTCAGCCGGGCGGTTTCGGCGGCGGCGCGGGCCGCCTCGGCGCCATGCACCAGCGCGGTGACGTGATCGGCCAGGATCTTCTTGGCCGCGTTGATCTCGCTGCCGCCGAGCGCGGCCAGCCGGGCGATTTCGTCCAGCGGCAGTTCGGTGAACAGCCGGAGGAAGCGGCCGACATCCTCATCCTCGCTGTTGCGCCAGAACTGCCAGAAGCCGTAGGCCGACAGGCGCTCGGGGTTGAGCCACACCGCCCCGCCCGCGCTCTTGCCCATCTTGACCCCCGAGGCGGTGGTCAGCAGCGGGCAGGTCAGGCCGAACAGCGCGCGCCCGTCGATCCGGCGGCCCAGCTCGACCCCGTTGACGATGTTGCCCCACTGGTCCGATCCGCCCAGCTGCAACACGCAGCCGTGGCGGCGCGACAGCTCGACGAAATCGTAGGCCTGGAGCAGCATGTAATTGAATTCAAGGAAGGTCAGCGCCTGTTCGCGGTCGAGGCGCTGCTTGACCGAATCGAAGCTCAGCATCCGGTTGACGGTGAAATGGCGGCCGAAATCGCGCAGGAAGGCGATGTAGCCCAGCCCGTCGAGCCAGTCGGCATTATCGACCAGCACCGCGTCGCCCGGGCCGGCGCCGAAGCGCAGCAGGCGTTCGAACACCCGGCGGATGCCGGCGATGTTGGCGGCGATGCGGGCATCGTCGAGCATCGGCCGGGTGGTGTCGCGGAAGCTCGGGTCGCCGATCCGGGTGGTGCCGCCGCCCATCAGCACGATCGGCCGGTTGCCGGTGCGCTGCAACCAGCGCAGGGCCAGGATCGACAGCAGGTGGCCGGCATGCAGGCTGTCGGCGGTGGCGTCGAACCCGACATAGGCGGTGACCGCGCCCCGGCCGAAGGCGGCTTCCAGCCCCGCCCGGTCGGTGCATTGATGGAGGAAGCCGCGCTCGGTCATCACGCGGAGGAAATCGGATCGGCTGTCAGGGGTGCCCATGCGGGGTCTCCGAAGAGGCCGCAGGCCGGAGACCCTGCCACTGAGACACCTGCCGCCGACCGTGCGGCGGTGGGGATGTGTCAGTCCATGACCATCGACGCCGCCCTAGGGGGACGGCGCGTAATACCGGCGCGACGGGGCAGGCATCCTGGTCATGCCCCGGACCATAGACCCTCCGGCGCGGCGGCGGCAAGGCCGATCCGCCCCGCCCGCCGCGCCGGAGGGCGGAATTCAGCCCCCCTGACGGACCCCGGCGATGAAGGTGCCGACCTCGCCGCGCATCTGGTCGCATTGCTGGCGCAGCCGGCCCGAGGCGTCGTGGACGGCGCGCGAGATGCGGCGGGTGTCCGCCACCGCCTCGGTCACCTCGGCGATGGTGCGGGTGACCAGACCGGTGCCGGCCGCCGCCTCGTGGACGTTGCGGGTGATCTCGCGGGTGGCGGCGCCCTGCTGCTCGACCGCCGCCGCGATGGTGGTGGTCGAATCGCGGATGCTGTCGATGATGCCGGCGATCGAATCGATCGCCCCCACCGCGACGCCGCTGGCCTGCTGGATCGCGGCGATCTGCTCGCCGATCTCCTCGGTCGCCTTGGCGGTCTGGTTGGCGAGATGCTTGACCTCGCCCGCCACCACGGCAAAGCCCTTGCCGGCCTCGCCGGCGCGGGCCGCCTCGATGGTGGCGTTCAACGCCAACAGATTGGTCTGGGCGGCGATGTCGTTGATCAGGTTGACCACCGCGCCGATCCGCTGCGCCGCCTCGGCCAGCCCGCGCACATGCTCGCTGGTGCGGCCGGCCTCGGCCGAGGCGTCGAGCGCGACCTTGGCCGAGCCGCCGACCTGCCGGGCGATCTCGCCGATCGAGGCGGTCAGTTCCTCGGTGGCGGCGGCGACGGTCTCGACGTTGCTCGAGGCCTGTTCGGCGGCGGCGGCGACGGTGACGGCGCGGTCGGCGGTCAGTTCGGCGGCGCGGGCCATCCCGGCGGCGTCGGTTTCCAGTTCGACCGCCGCCTTGGCCACCACGTCGAGCGCGGCGCCGGAAGTGGCATCGAACTCGCGCGCCAGCGCGCCGATGCGCAGGGCGGACTCGGCGTGGGCGCTCTGCTCGGCGGCGCGGGTGGCGGCCAGATCGCGGCTGTCGATCAGGCGGCGGCGCAGGGTTTCCAGTGCCTCGGCCATCTGGCTGACCTCGTCATGGCCGCCATCGGCGACGATCGGCCGGTCCAGGGCGCCGTCGGCCAGTTCCAGCAGCCGTTCCGACTGGTGATGGACCCGGCGGCCGATGCCGCGCGCCACCCACAGCCCGACCGCCACCGACAGCGCCAGCGCCGCCAGCCCGGCCAGGGCGATCCACACCAGCGCGGCGCGGGTTTCGGCGGCGACGTCATCGACATAGACCCCGGTGCCGACCATCCAGCCCCACGGCGCGAAGCCGGCGGCATAGCCGAGCTTGTCGGACGGCTTGCTCTCGCCCGGCTTGGCCCACTGGAAGGCGACGAAATCGCCGCCCCGCTTGGCCGCCGCGATCAGTTCGGTGATGGTGTGGACGCCGTTGACGTCAACCGTGTCCTTCAGTTGGTAGGTGCCCTCCAGCTCGGTCTTGACCGGGTGGACCTCCAGCTTGCCGTCGTAATCGTAGACGTAGA
Organism: Phaeospirillum tilakii; assembly: GCF_042683125.1. Lineage (NCBI taxonomy): Bacteria > Pseudomonadati > Pseudomonadota > Alphaproteobacteria > Rhodospirillales > Rhodospirillaceae > Phaeospirillum > Phaeospirillum tilakii. The sequence continues at coordinate 61,738 of NZ_JBHUIY010000013.1, read as the reverse complement.
AATATTCGTTGCCGGCGAAGCGGATCGCCCGCAGCGCGTCGCGGGCCAGCAGGCGGGCCTGCTCCTCCTCCAGCCGGCCGGCGGCAACCTCGCCCTGCAACGCGCCGGCGACGCTGATCGCCACCTCGGTTGCGCTCTTGATCTGGATCCGGTGGGCGGCGTCGATCTTGGCGTGGACGATGGTCAGGGATAAAACAGCGATAAGGATGATCGCCGCGGCCGAAAGTATGGGCATCAGCATGATCTGCTGACGGAGGGACAAAGCCTTCATTTCACCGGATTCCTTGGACCTGTAACTCTGGTCTCTGCTGTATCGCCGGCCTTGAACGCCTGCGCGATCTTTGGGGGGGACCGTAACAGCGGGGTTGACGGGGCGTCAACGGCGTTCGCGCCGCCTTGTCTGTGGCGGCGCTCACATCGAAGCGGCGGCAAGATAGCAGGCTCGGGTCAACACCGGGTGTGAATTTGCCGCGCGCCCGCACCCCGCCGGCCGCGCCCCGCCCCGCCCGGACGGGCGGGGCGGCGGTGTCGGACGGGCGGCCGGACGGGCGGGAAAGTCAGGGCGCGGCGATGCCGCTTTGCGCCAGTTGGGCGGCGAGGTCGGCCTTGACCCGGACCAGCCCGGCCGGGCTCGACGCCTCGCAGCGGGCGACCAGCACCGCCTGGGTGTTGGAGGCGCGCAGCAGCCACCAGCCGTCGGCGGTCGGCACCCGCACCCCGTCGATGCCCTGATAGGGCTGGCCGGCGGCGTCGAGCCGGGCCCGCACCTCGGCCACCACCGCCTGCTTGCGGTCCTCGGCGCAGTCGAAGCGCAGTTCCGGGGTGTTGACCCGCACCGGCAGCCGGTCGCGGCGGTGGGCCAGGGTCTCGGTCGTGCGCGCCACCAGCCCGATCAGCCGCACCGCCGCGTACAGCGCGTCGTCGAAGCCGTAATAGCGGTCGGCGAAGAACAGATGGCCGCTCATCTCGCCGGCCAGCAGGGCGCCGGTCTCGGCCATCATCGTCTTGATCAGCGAATGGCCGGTCCGCCCCATCAGGGCGCGGCCGCCGAGGCGGGTGACCTCGTCGAACAGCACCTGCGACGCCTTGACGTCGGCGATCACGGTGGCGCCGGGATGGTCCTTCAGCAGGTCCTCGGCCAGCAGGGCCAGGATCTGGTCGCCCCACAGGATCCGCCCCAGCCCGTCCACCACCCCGAGCCGGTCGCCGTCGCCGTCGAAGGCAACGCCGAGATCGGCGCCCTCCGCCACCACCCGCTCGCGCAGATCCTCGAGGTTGGCCGGCACGGTCGGGTCGGGATGATGGTGGGGAAAGCTGCCGTCGATCGCGGTGTAGAGCAGGATGTGCCGCCCCGGCAGCCGCGCCGTCAGCGCCTCGACCGCCGCGCCGGTGGCGCCGTTGCCGCAATCCCACACCACCTTCAGCCCGCGCGCCCCGTCGTAATCGAGCGCCAGCCGCTCGACATATTCGTCGAACACCGGATCCTCGACCGCCGAGCCGGCCCCCTCGACCAGCCGGCCCTCGGCCAGACGCGGCGCCAGCGCGGCGATGGCGGGGCCGAAGAACGGCTTGCCGCCCAGCACCATCTTGAAGCCGTTATGGTCGCCCGGATTGTGGCTGCCGGTGACCATGATCGCCCCGTCGGCCTCGCGCGCCTTGGCGGCGTAATACAGCATCGGCGTCGGCCCCAGCCCGATCGACCGCACCCGGCAGCCGGCCGCCACCAGCCCCTCGGTCAGCGCCGCCGCCAGTTCGGGCGAGGACAGCCGCCCGTCGCGGCCGACACAGACCTCGTGCCCGCCCTGCTCGCGCACCACGCTGCCGAACCCCTGCCCGATCGCCCGCGCGTCGGCCGGGAACAGGGTGGACCCGACGATGCCCCGGATGTCGTATTCGCGCAGAATGGTCGGATCAAACTGATGCGGCATGAAGCCCTCCCCTGGATCAACTGACCCGGATATAGCGCAACAGGGGGCGGGGCGGCCACAGGGGTGAGAAAAAATCGCGGGCGCTGCCCGCACCCGGCCCCGGGCCGCAAGGCCCTTGGATCCCGTCGATGGTCGGGGGGGGCAAACGCTTGCGGCTCCGGAGGCGTACATATATATGTACAGGTCAACCCAGGAGGACCGGATGGCGCACGCCACCTACACCGAGTTCCGCCAATCACTCGCCCGCTTCATGGATCAGGTGTGCGATTCGCGCGCGCCGCTGACGGTCACGCGACAGAAAGGGCGCTCCGTCGTCGTCCTGGACGAGAGCGAATATGACAGCCTGATGGAAACCATCCATCTGCTGCGCAGCCCGGCCAATGCGCAACGCCTTACCACCGCCATCGCGCAGCTGGACGCCGGCCAGGGCCGCGAACGCGACATCGTTGAATGAAGCTGGTCTGGGCCGAGCCCGCCTGGGAGGACTACCTGTCCTGGCAGGCGGAAGACCCGGAAATGGTCCGAAAGATCAACGAGCTGATCAAGAATGCGCGGCGCGATCCCTTTCGGGGGCTGGGCAAACCCGAACCCTTGAAGGGCGCCCTCAAGGGATGGTGGTCGCGACGGATCACCGGCGAGCATCGCCTCGTCTACCGGGTGTCGGGGACGGGCGAGACTCAAGCCCTCGAAATCGCTCAATGCCGCTATCATTACTGAAAACGGGGGAAGGGCCCCTGGCCCTGCGGGGGGATCACCCAGGGGCGCCCGGCCCCTTGGCCGGCTTGCCCCACTTTCGACCGGAGTCGTACCGATGCTGTACCTGATCCAGGTGACCTACCTTCGCCCGCTGGCCGAGATCGACGCCCAGCTCGACGCCCACCGCGCCTTTCTCGCCGAGCATTTCGCCGCCGGCCGCTTCCTGCTGGCCGGCCCGCAGGAGCCGCGCGTCGGCGGGGTGATCCTGGCGCGCGGCGAGTCGCGCGCGGAGATCGAGGCGATCGTCCACCAGGATCCCTTCCTGCTGACCGGGGTGGCCTCGGCCCAGATCACCGCCTTTCGTCCCAACCGCAAGGCCGAGGACATCCCCGACGGCTGGCTGGACTGACGCCGGGACCGCGAACCGTTGTCATCCCGCGCGGGGGATTGCGCCGTCCCCCCGGGAGCGGCGGGGCAGCCGTCCCCGGATCAGTCCGTCGGCGACAAGACCGCCGCACATTCCCCAGAAGGCGGAGCCGACGCCGAAGAACGACACCCCGGACGCGGTGATCAGGAACGCCACCAGACCCGCTTCACGCCGGCTTTCATCGTGCATGGCTCCGGCCAGGCCGCCAGCAAGTGCTCCCAGCAGGGCGAGACCGGCGACCGCCGTGACCAAGGGGACGGGAAGCAGAATGAACAGGCTGACCACGGTCGTGCCGAAAGCGCCGACCAGGAGGTACAGGCTTCCGCACGCCACCCCTGCGACATAGCGACGTTCGCGCTCCGGATGACATTCCGGGCCGGTGCAAATCGCGGCGGTGATCGCCGCCAAATTGATTCCGTGAGCGCCGAACGGCGCCAGCAACAGTGACCACAGCCCGGTGGTGGTCACCAGAGGCGAAACCGGCACGCTGTAGCCCGCGGATTGGAGGACGCCGACACCGGGAGCGTTTTGCGAGGCCATCGTCACGAAGCAGAGCGGCAGGCCCAGGCCGACCACGGCGGACAAGGTGAAACTTGGGCTCGTCCATTGCGGCTCCGCCAGGGAGAGCGACAGGGACGCCCCATCGAGCAGCCCCAGGGAGGCCGCCACGCACAGCCCCGTCGCCAAGGCGAGAACCACGGCATATCGAGGCAACAGGCGCCGCCCGACCAGATATCCGGCGACAATGGGCAGAACCAACCCCGACGCCTGCTCCAGCGACAAGAACAGGCCGATCCCGAAGCGAAAAAGCACGCCGGCCAACATGGCGGCGACCAGACTCTTGGGCAGCCACGCCATCACCCGCGAAAACAGGTTGGTCACCCCCAAGCCGGCAATGAGCAGCGCGGACACGATATAGGCGCCAAGCGCTTCCGCATAGCCATACTGGCCAAGGGAACTCACCAGCAATGCCGCTCCTGGCGTCGACCATGCGGTTATCACCGGGGCCTTGAAGCGCAGGCTGAGATAGATGCCGGTTATGCCGCTCCCCACGGACACCGCCCAAATCCACGACGACACCTGCGACGGGCTGAGGCCGCCGGACTTGGCCGCCTCAAAGATGATGGCCGCCGGCCCCGCATAGGAGACGGCCACGGCGATAGCGCCGGCCGCCAGGGCGGACAACGACAGGTCGCGGGTGAGGGATCGAACCAACGACATCACGATCTCGGAGAGACGCAGGCGACGGCGATCAATTGCCCAACACCATTTTAGGTTGGCTTTCGAGCGTCATCACGCCTCCATTTTACTAACTGATAACAAATAAAAACATGACTTGGCTTTATTAGGTAGCATACGCAGCATTCGACAACAACAAAAATTAGCTGTATATTGTAAATATTGTATTTTTTCACGTCGTGAAATTTTGTTCCACGCCTTTTGAGCCAAAACGGATCGGCAGCGGATTGGGCCGGGCCCCGAGGGAATTGACTCCGGGGCCGCGAACCGGTCTCCCCCCGCGCGGGTGATTGCGCCCGGCCCTGCCCCCCCTTATAGTGTCGGGGCATCCCTTCGCCGCCGACGCCAGGGGCCGGACGCCCCAATCCGGGGCCGCCGCCCGGGCCCCCGCCCCGTCGCCGGCCTTATCGGACCATCATGACCCAGGTTTCCCCCTCCGCGCCCGCCTGCCTGACCGGCCCTCGCGATCCGTCCCTGATTCGCGACGAGCGGCTCGACGAGATCTTTGCCGCCACCGTCGCCCGCACCCCCACCGCCCCGGCCGTCACCGGCGGCGACGTCACCCTCGATTACGCCACGCTGGCCGAACGGGCCGGGCGGATCGCCGCCGCCCTGGTCGCGCGCGGAATCGGGCCGGGCGCCTTCGTCGGGCTGTGGATGACCCGCTCGCTCGACCTGCATGCCGCCCTGCTCGGCATCCTCCAGAGCGGCGCCGCCTACATCCCGTTCGACGCCGAGGCGCCGTCGGGCCGCGTCGCCGAATGCCTGGAGGATTGCGCCGCCGCCGCGATCCTGGTCGATGCCGACACCCAGGGACGGATCGAGGCCCCGCTGCCGGCCGAGACCCTGCGCGCCGCCGAATTGCTCGACCGCCCGGCCGAACCGCCGCCGGCCCCGCGCGCCCGGGGCGGCTCGGCCGAGGATCCGGCCTATCTGATCTACACCTCGGGCTCGACCGGCAAGCCCAAGGCGGTGGTGATCCCGCACCGCGCCATCTGCCACTTCCTGCGCGCCGCCAACCAGGCCTATGGCATCACCGCCGCCGACGTGATGTTCCAGGGCGCCTCGGTGGCGTTCGATCTGTCGCTGGAAGAGATCTTCGTCCCCTATCTGGTCGGCGCCCGGCTGTGGGTGGCCGGGCCGCGCACCCTGGCCGAAACCGAGCGTCTGCCCGACCTGCTGGAGCAGGCCGGCGTTACCGTGATCGACACCGTGCCGACCCTGCTCGCCTTGCTGCCGCGCGACGTGACCACGCTGCGGCTGATCCTGCTCGGCGGCGAATCCTGCCCGCCGGCCCTGGTCGAGCGCTGGAGCCGGCCCGGCCGCCGCCTGTTCAACACCTATGGCCCGACCGAGGCGACGGTGGTCGCCACCGTGGCCGAACTGGCCCCGGGCGACGTGGTCACCATCGGCGCCCCGATCGCCAATTATGTCTGCTACGTCGCCGACGAGGCGCTGGCGCCGGTGGCGCCGGGCCAGACCGGCGAATTGCTGATCGGCGGCCCCGGCATCGCCGCCGGCTATCTCGGCCGGCCCGAACTGACCGCCACCAAGTTCATCGCCAATCCGTGGGACCAGGACGGCGCCGCCCCGCTGCTGTACCGTTCGGGCGACGCGGTCAGCGTCACCGAGGCCGGCACCCTCGCCTTCCACGGCCGGATCGACGATCAGGTCAAGATCCGCGGCTTCCGCGTCGAGCTGGGCGAGATCGAATCCCGCCTCGCCGCCGCTCCCGGCATCGCCCAGGCGGCGGTGGCGCTGCGCCGCGACGACGGCACCGAGCGGCTGGTCGCCTTCGTCGTCGCCGCCGCCGACGCCCCGCCGCCCGATCCCGCCGCGCTACGGGCCGGGCTGCGCCAGGGCCTGCCGCCCTACATGGTGCCGGCGCTGGTCCAGCCGGTCGCGGCGCTGCCCCGGCTGGTGTCGGGCAAGGTCGATCGCAAGGCGCTGGCCGCCCTGCCGCTCGACGCCGCCCCGGCCGAGGAGCAGGAAGCCCCCGCCACCGCCACCGAGGCCAAGCTGCTGGCCGCCGCCCAGGCGGTGTTCCCCGGCCAGTCGATCCCGTTCGCGGCCGATTTCTTCACCGATCTCGGCGGCCATTCCCTGCTCGCCGCCCGCTTCGTCTCGGCGGTGCGGCAGGATCCGGCCCTGGCCAGCCTGACCCTGACCGAGATCTACGCCACCCGCACCCTGCGGGCGATGGCGGCGCTGCTCGATTCCCGCGCCAGCGCCACCGTCCGCGACCTGTCGTTCGAACCGCCGCCGCTCGGCCGCCGCCTGCTGTGCGGGCTGGCCCAGGCGCTGGTGATGCCGCTGATCCTGACGCTGACCACCCTGCCCTGGCTCGGGGTGTTCGTCAGCTACATGCTGCTGTCGGGCGACGAGGCCGGACTCGGCCGCGAGATCGTGGTGCTGATGCTGACCTACGCGGTGATCAACATCGGCACCATCGTCGGCTCGGTCGGGCTGAAATGGCTGGCGATCGGCCGGACCAGGCCCGGCCGCTATCCGCTGTGGGGCCTGTATTATTTCCGCTGGTGGCTGGCGCAGCGGGTGGTCAACGTCGCCCACATCAAGTGGTTCCAGGGCACCCCGATCATGGGGGTCTATCTGCGCGCGCTGGGCGCCCGGGTCGGCAGCGACTGCAACATCGGCGAACTGGAAGCCGGCGCCTTCGACCTGATCAGCATCGGCCAGGGGGTGGTGATCGGCGGCAAGGTCAAGTTGGCCAATGCCGAGGTGATCGGCAACGAGCTGGTGATCGGCACCATCGAGATCGGCGACCAGTGCCATGTCGGCACCTCGGCGGTGGTCGGGGCCGACACCAAGCTCGGCGCCGACAGCGAACTGGGCGACATGTCGGCGCTGGCCGCCGGCACCCGCACCGGCCGGGCCGAGCTGTGGACCGGCTCGCCGGCGCGGCGGCGCGGCCCGATCGATCTCGACGGCCAGCCCGAGCCGGCTCATGCCAGCCGCCCGCGCAAGGCCGCCCTCAGCCTGTTCTATCTGGTGATGCTGGTGGTGCTGCCGCCGATCAGCCTGATCCCGATCTTCCCCGCCTTCACCCTGTTCGAAAGCCTGAGCGACGTGTTCGCCGGGGCCGGACAGCGCGATTACCTCACCATCCTGCCGCTGCTGGCCTGGCCGACGGCGATGGCGCTGATCGTGCTGACCATGCTGCTGCTGGCGCTGGTGCGCTGGACGGTACTGCCGGTGGTCACCGCCGGACGCTATTCGGTCTATGGCGGCTTCTATGTCCGCAAATGGATCGTCGCCCTGGCCACCGAGCTGATGCTGGAAACCCTGTCCTCGCTCTACGCCACCGTCTACATGCGGCTGTGGTACCGGCTGATGGGGACCAGGATCGGCCGCGACGCCGAGATTTCCTGCAACCTCGCCGGCCGCTACGACGTCACCGAGATCGGCGAGAAGAGCTTCATCGCCGACGAGGTGATCCTCGGCGACGAAACCGTCCGCCGCAACTGGATGGATGTCGAGCCGGTGCGGATCGGCCCCCGGGTGTTCGTCGGCAACGACGCGGTGATCCCGCCCGGCACCGAACTGCCCGAGGGCACCCTGATCGGCATCAAGTCGCTGCCGCCCGACAACGATCAGATCCAGTCGGGCGACACCTGGTTCGGCAGCCCGCCCTTGAAGCTGCCGGTGCGCCAGCGGTTCGATTCGATCGGCGCCGCCTGGACCTACGAGCCGCCCTGGTGGCGGCGGGCGTGGCGCGCCCTGTTCGAGGCCTTCGCGGTGTCGCTGCCGACCATGCTGTTCATCACCTTCGGCATCCTGTCGGTCGAGGTGATCGACCACTGGATCGCCCTGCACGATTACGGCGTGGTGGCGGTGTTGTTCTGCGCCGCCAGCGTGGCGATCTCGGTCGGGCTGACTCTCTGCGCCATCACCGTCAAATGGCTGATGATGGGGGTCTACCGCCCCACCGCCAAGCCGATGTGGTCGTGGTGGGCGCTGCGGACCGAGGCGGTGGCGGTGATGTATTGGGGCATGGCCGGCAAGGTGATGCTCGACCATCTGCGCGGCACCCCGTTCCTGCCCTGGTTCCTCCGCCTGTTCGGCTGCCATATCGGCAAGGGCGTGTTCATGGACGCCAACGACATCACCGAGTTCGACTGCATCCATGTCGGCGATTACTGCGCCATCAACACCGCCTCGGCGCTTCAGACCCACCTCTACGAGGACCGGGTGATGAAGGTCGGCGTGGTGCGGATGGGCCAGGGGGTCAGCATCGGTGCCGGCTCGACCGTGCTCTATGACACCCATGTCGGCGATTTCGCCCGCATCGGCCTGTTCACCATCGTGATGAAGGGCGAATCGATCCCGCCGCACAGCGCCTGGGAAGGCGCCCCGGCCCAGCCGGCCGCCGCGCCGTGACCGCCGCGCCGGGCCGGATCCGCAAGGGCTCGGTCACCATCGCCGGCCATCCCAGCAGCGTCACCCTGGAGGTGGCGTTCTGGGACGAGCTGCGGGCGATCGCCGCCCGGCGCGGCGTTTCGCTCAACCTTTTGGTGACCGAGATCGATTCGACCCGCTTCGGCCCGGACGAGCCGGTCTCGCTCTCCGCCGCGCTCCGGGTGTTCGTGCTGGCCGAGGCCAAGCGGATGGCGGGGGGATGACCCCGCCGGCGCCCGACCCCGAGCGCCGCTATCGCCGCCGCCTGCTGCCGCTGGCCCTGCTGGCGGTGGCGGCGGTCAAGCTGGCCCTGCTGCTGGCCCTCGGCCCCACCCGGTTCGAGGACAGCGCCCTCTATCTGCGCATCGGCCAGTGGGTGCTCGACACCCCCGGCTGGTGGCGGGCGGGCGAGTGGACCGCCGCGTCCACCCCCGATCTGCTGTTCCGCCCCTATGGCTATCCGCTGCTGATCGCCGCCGCCCGCACCCTGGCCGGTGCCCAGGCGCCATGGCTGCTGGTCCTGCTGCAATCCGCCGCCAGCCTCGGCGTGCTGGCGCTGTTCGGGCGGGTGCTGCCCCGGCTGGTGGCGTCGGTGCCGCTGCGGCTCGGGCTGGTGCTGCTGTGCGGCCTGTCCGATTTCCTGCTGTTCGATCTGGCGATCCTCAGCGACAGCCTGCATGCCAGCCTGATGCTCGCCGCCCTGCTGCCGATCGTCGCCCGCCTCGCCGATGGCGCCGATGGCCCGGCACCGGGCGCCCGTTTCGCCGTCGCGGTCGGGCTGGCCTGGGCGCTGGCGATGACCCTGCGCGACACCGCGTGGTACCACGCCGTGCTGCCGCTCGGCGGCCTGCTGCTGCTCGGGGCGGTCCGCCGCCTCGGCCCCGCCGCCACCGGCCGGCTGGCCCTGCTGGCGGCCGGGCCGATCCTCGCCTGCTATCTCGGCGTCACCGGCTGGAACCAGCTCCGCACCGGCCATCCGTTCTTCAGCCTGACCGGCGGCATCAACTGGCTGTGGCCCAGCGTCAATCTGCGCGATCGCGGCCTCGCCGATCCGTTCGCCTGCGCCGACCCGGTCTGCGCCGCCGCCCGCGCCCTGCCGGTCGAGCACGGCATGGCGGCGGTGCAGAACCTCGCCACCGCCATCGCCAACCGCGAGGGAACCGACCCGCTCGCCTTCGGCCGGCTGACCTTCGCCCATTTCCTCGCCACCGTGCGGGCGCATCCGCTCGCTTATGCCGCCACCGTCGCCGCCAACCTCAATTACGGCGCCCTCGCCCATCTGAGCTTCGACCCGCTGTTCAATCTCAACGAGGCCCTGCGCCTGCATCAGGCCGGCGGCCAACGCTGGATCGGCGCGGCGCGCGAGCAATGGCTGGCGGTGCGCCAGGGCCGGCTCGACCACCTGCCCGCGCTGCTGCTGCAAAGCCTGCTGGAGGTCGCCGCCCTGCTCGGCTTCACCATTGCGCTGGTCGTCGCCCCGCTGCTCGCCGCCCGCCGCTGGCGCTCCGAGCCCGGCCCCGCCGCCGCCGTGCTGTTCTGCTGGGCCGGCGGCACGCTGTTCCTGCTCAGCTACGCCATGCTTCACCTCGAAACCCGCCATGCCCTGCCGACCGTGCCGCTGTGGCTGGCCCTGTTCGGCTACGCCGCCCAGCGGATTCTCGCCCGCGCCCGATGCGCCACGCCGGCCTGAGCGATCCTGAGCGATCAAACTGACCCGAACGGTAAAAAAGCCGCCGACAGGGTCGTTTCCGGTGCGTTTGCCGGAGCGCCGCCGACGGAAACCCCCGCCGCCGCCGCTGGCACGGCGCTTGCTCCATCCCCTCACCGCCGGCCGTGCCCGTCGCGTGGCCGCGCCCGTTCCTTTTCACGGAGACCGTTCCGATGAGTGACGACACGTCCGCTTCCGCCGCGCCGAGCGAGCGCACCCGGGTCAAACGCTATCACTGGCTGGCGCGCTACGACCGCGCCACGGTCGAACAGATCCTCGACGCCACCCCGCTCGCCCATGTCGGCTGCCAGATGGACGGCGTGCCGTTCGTCACCCCCACCTTCTTCTGGCGCGAGGGCGACCGGGTCTATTGGCACGGCTCGGCGGCCGGGCGGATGTTCAAGGTGCTGGAAAGCCAGGATGTCTGCTTTACCGTGTCGATGCTCGACGGGCTGGTGCTGGCCCGGACGTCCTATAATTTCAACTGTAATTTCCGCTCGGTGATGATCCTCGGCCGCGCCAGCCTGATCACCGACCCGGCCGAGAAGGAGGCCCACCTCCGCACCTTCGTCAATGGCCTCGTCCCCGGCCAGTGGGACCGCCTCCGCCCCCCGACCGAAAAGGAAATCGCCGTCACCGCGCTCGCCTCGATGTCGATCGACGAGGCCTCCTGCAAGGTCCGCGTCGGCCCGCCCGAGGACGACGAAGCCGACTACGCCTTCCCCGCCTGGGCCGGCGTGATCCCGATCCGCTATCAGGTCCTGCCGCCCGAGCCCGATCCCCGCAACCTCCCCGGCCTCGAAATGCCCGAGGACGTGCTCAAATTCACCCTCGGCTGAGATAACAACAACAATCCCTCTCTCGGAAAGCACCTCGACGCGGGCCATTGGCCCGCGTTTCTTTGGCTTGAAGGGAGGGAGGAAAGAAAAACGCGGGCTCCGCCCGCACCCGCCAGGAGCCAGCGGCTCCTGGACCTGCTTCGGTTGTCGGGAGACCCTGCCGGCCTTCAGCTTGGGCGCTCGCGGATGGGGGGAAGACAGGAAGGCGTCGCCCCCATTAGAGCCACGACCGCGAAACCGTTACGATGGCGGCGCCGACCAAAACACTCCGATCCGGCTATCCTAAATGACAGAAAGGGGCCGAAAGCTATCAGTCAGCCTTCCGGCGAGCGCTCCGAAAAGTGCCGTAGATAGCTACGCCCAGTCAACGGCAACATCCCTAATTTGAGGCGAGGCTTTTCAAAATTTGCTTTGATCTCTGTGAGGCTTGCCCGATCGCACCAGCGAGTGTCTCGCACAGCACAGCGATCACGCACGGGTCTAGATCGCACAATAGCCCTCTTCGCTGGCACAAAAACAAATGGGCCGCTTTCGGATTTCCCACAAGCTTCTTAAAGTCAGACGCTCTTGTCTCCCCGATCGGGCCATAATAATCCACTCGCTTGTAATTCCACTCATTTCGTATCGCACTCGGAGAGTAAATCTCTTTCTCCATTACGGAGATATAGTATTTAGCGTCTACCCAATCATAACCATTAAAAATATTACGTATGACGTACAAGGCATTTTGCCACGCAGCTACATGCGGCCGAGTACCAACTGCTTCAAATACCAGCTTACCGGCGTGGATTCGCCCAACAAAATTTGTATGCCCAGCCCCAAAAAAAGCAGAATAATGATCGCCAGCAGCCTTTGCCGCTAACATATCGAGTTCGCGCTTGGTAAAGCTGGTTGAGCTCTTGTCGTTAATCTTATTTAATTCTATACAGGCAAAAAAAGCGCAATAGTAAGCGGTTACAAGAAGCCATGCGGTTGACGGCGATGAATTCTTCATATTTACTAGAGTGTCGTACTGACATTTGACGCGTTGAGCGCCCATGAAAAAATCAGAGACACGAGCCGCAGCAAGGGCCGGGCTATCATTTCGTACTATTCCCCCAGCCAACTCAAATACTTCAAACGAACTGCTCGCGGAAATTCGAACAACCAAAGATGGGTCGTTTAAAATAGCATATTTCAACGATGAGTTGAACGTCAGCTTGTCGAACTCAATACCACCAGCAACGCGAATCAAACTCGCAAGCTTGGATGTACAAGCGGTCGCAAGCACTTCGGCACAGCGGTTCATGTCGGGGCCATCTGTTAAAATAAGTCTGCCGGGATCTTCGACCTCTTATCCACTTCAATCTTATCAAGAAGGTCGCGCTCAAGGTTCGTGATTGCCTCCTCGTTCGTTCCAGTATGATGCTCAAAGTTAATTCTCAGCAATGCTTCAAATACGTACTGAAATGTCTCGGCCTTATAATTCCCCCGCAAAAGAAGCGCGCTTTCGCATGCTTTCTCAAAAACTCTGAATATTGCCTGAAAAAACGCGGATTGAGTAATTTTCTGAGGCTGATCCGCCTCCAGAAGATTTACATGCACGCCAGAGACGTAATTTTTGAGCAATGCCTTCTTCTGATTATAATCCAAGTCTTTCAGACGATCCCCTGGGAGGATCTTGTTCATCGCTAGTTCAAAAGGGACGTGGGAGAGGTAGCCGGGCCCCCGCTGCTCAGCGCTAAGCCTACCGCATAACGGAGAATCTGGCTCTGTATTTAGGTCTTTGAACAAACGCAGCCGTATGTCGTCAATAGAATCCTGCTTCACCAAGAATTTTGTTAGTTCGATGCGAAGCGTACGCGGCACGCCCTTAGCTGTAGAGTTGATGTCAATAAAGTATTGAACCTCGTCTGTAAGAGATAGTCCAGATATTATACATACCGGAAGGACCACATTAATGCCCTGAGGGCTTGTAGAAGCGATATGAGCGCCATATAAACGATGCTGTCCATCGATGACCAAAAGCGATCCGGGTTCGTCACTGATTTCTAACTCGCCGGTTGACGAATCGTAAATCGCAGGAAAATTGTTCTGGACGCTAAGGATGATCGCGCCAGGGATGATTCGATCCTCAAGGTATTTCGCTATACGGCGAGCCCGTGGCGCATCGAGTTGCCGCTGAAAACCTTCATGTGGATTTGATGCGACGCGTTCAACTCGACAAAGGGGAAACAATGTTTTGGCGTCAAGAGCTGTCAAGAAAAAGCCCGAATTGACTCTGCTGAGATCGAAGGCCTTGAGCTTCACTGGTACCCCCGTGTGCCGAAAACGCATATGCTACACTTAAGCGCTATGCGTTTGAAATAGCAAGCTGAGTTAGTGCAACTCCATCCGATGGAGAAATATCCGAAACCTGCCTGGTCCGCTTTCTGTGATGTCGGTAATCTCACTGAATGCCTGCCATGAGCGCAAAGCCGTCGCAACGATGGCGACGGAGGGAAAGCGTGGCAGCTTGACCCTTACAAATTTCGTAACCCATACTGCGCCATGACGATCAAGACCTATGCCGACAAGCGCAGCGCCAGCTTCGCCGCCGGAGGCCGGGTTCGGGAGTTCCAGGCATTCGAGCGGCAAGCGGCCAAGGCCTTGACCAAGCTGAACGCGGCGGCCCGGTTGATCGAGTTGCGCAACCCGCCCTCGAACCGTTTCGAGGCCTTGGGCGGCGATCGCAACGACCAGTACAGCATTCGCATCAACGACCGCTGGCGGGTTTGCTTTCGTTGGGTTTTCACCGAGTCGCCGGAAGGGCGCGATCCGCTGTTGGTTCCCGGCGACGCCGTGGATGTTGAAATCGTCGATTACCACTGAGGCTCCCATGTCGATTCCCGCCACCGACAATCTGCCACCGATCCACCCGGGCGAATTCCTGCGCGACGAACTGGACGCGCTGAGCCTGAGCGCGCGACGGTTTGCCGCGCATATCCAGGTGGCCCCCAACGCGGTCACCGCGATCCTCAAGGGCCAGCGCGGCATCAGCGGTCAGATGGCGTTGCGGCTGGGACAGGCGTTCGGCACCGGCCCGGATTATTGGATGCGCCTTCAGGACCTCTACGAGGTAAAACGCGCCCGCGCCGAAATGCAGGATGTCCTCGCCAGCATCCCCCGCCTCGGCGCCGACTGACTCCCATCAAAGGGTTCCAAGGGCCCTCGGCCCTTGGCGGGCGCGGGCAGAGCCCGCATCACGTCTCCTCCCGCCCGGTCCCATCGCGGCCAAAGCCGGGACCGAAGCGGTCACTGTGCAACTCGCCGCCGGTGGCCCAATTGTCGCGGTCATATTCCTCGATCAGCACCGTGACCCACTCGGCCGGCACATCCAGCGAGTCCGCCACCGCCCGGGTGACGGCGGCGGCGAGGCGGCGCTTGGTTTCGACCGGGCGGCCGCGCCCGATGCGGATCGACACCACCGGCATCAATACACCCCCTGCGAATTGAGGAACCGGGCGGCGGCGCGGTCTTCGGTCTGGCTGTGATCGACCAGCCAGTCGCGCAGGAAGCCTTCCATCTCGCCCCGTTCCCGCCCCCGGGCATGACCGATCTCGGCGCGGATGGTTTCGATCTGGTCGATCAGGCGGCGGTGCTCGGCGCGGTGGGCCTGGAACTGCGGGTATTGGTGCCGCACCATCAACTGTTCCTCCTCGCCGAAATGGAACAGGGCGTAGTCGCGCAGCCGGCCCAGATCGTCGTCGAGCCCCGCCCCGGCCGGTTCGGTTTCCAGCCGGCCGAGCACGCTGTTGCTGATCTCGACCAGCCGGCGGTGATGGCCATCGACCCGGCGCACCCCGACGGCGTAGCCCTCGCTCCAGCGCACGCCGATTTCGGCCCGGGGCGGCGGCTCGCCTCCACCCGGCAGCGGGCCGCGCCGGCTGGCGCTTTCGAACAGCTTCCACCGCACCGAGGGGATATCCGCCAGTTCCGCCGCCGGCAGCAGCAGCAGTTCGCCCGCCTCCAGCGCCCGCACCGCCAGCGGCAGCGCCGCACCGGGCAGCACCGCCTCCTCGCCGAAATGGGCGCCGGGGCCGAGGCTCTCGATCAGGCCGTCGCCCTGCCAGCGTCCGATCGCCCCGCTCAGGATCAGCGCCACCGTCGCCGCCGGCAGCGTCACCGCCTCGCCCGCCGCCACCGGCCGCCGCTCCGCCGCCTGGGCGATGCGGTTGAGCCGCCGCGACGAGGCCACCTCGCCCAGCAGCACGGTGCGGCCGAGGAACTCGCGCCGTTCCTGCAAGCGCGTCATCACCGGGAACAGGTCGTTGCCGGCGACGAACGCCTGATAGAGCGAACAGGGGATCGCCAGGGCGCGGACGAAGCTGACCGCGCGATAGGTCTCGCCCACCGCCGCGCCGAACAGGCCGGGCATCTCGCCCAGCAGCGCCCCGGCCGACAGCAGCGAGCGCGGCCCGCGCTCGGCCGGCAGCATCTCGACGCAGCCCGACAGCAGCAGGTAGATCGCCGGCGGCACCCCTCCCTCCTTGATCAGGATGGTGCCGGGATTGAAGGTCGCCACCCGGTTGTTGAGCAGCACCCGGATCTGGTGGCGGGGAATGCCGGGGAAATAGCTTTCCAGCGCGTCGCAGGCGAACGGCCAGATGAAATCGTGGTTGGAGGGGATCAGCACGTCCACCGTGCCGAACGAGGCGGTCGAGCCGATCGCCTTCTGCGCCCTGGTGGTGCGGTGGGCGGTGTGGGCCAGGATGATCTTGTCCGAGGCATCGTCGCGGAAATCATAGGCGTCGCCGTGAATCATCCCGCCGCCGACATCGATCTTCTTGAGGTCGGCCGGTTCGAGATAGGCCGCCGCCACCCGCTCGTACAGCGCGGCGCTGATCCCCGGCCCGTTGGGGTCGTCGGTGACGAAGCCCCGCAGCACCGACAGCCGGCAGATGTCGGCGAGATGGGCATAGGTGCGGTAGCCGTCGGGGCCGAGGGCGCGGAAGTGGAACACGCTGGTCTCGACCGGATGCGGCGACGGCACCGGCCTCACCTCCAGCCCGTCGATCGAACTCCAGCGGTTCTCCGCCAGCGGCTGCCAATCGAACCAGGCGGTGAAATCGGCCTCGCCGATGCCGAGCAGCGCCGACAGCTTGCGCGCCACCGCCGCCTGCACCAGCGGGGTGGCGAAATATTTCAGCCGGTGGTCGGCCCGCATCAGCGCGGTCAGCCCGGCGAAATGGTCGTCGTGGCAATGGGTGTGGAACAGCCCCTCGACCTCGTTGAGGCCGATCCCCAGCGCGTTCAGCGAATGCAGGATGTTCGGCCCGGCATCGACCAGGAAGATCCGCCCCTGATACATCACGATCGCCGCCATCGACGGCCGGTCGATGTCCCAGCCGTCGCCCTCGCCGGAATGGACCACGGCGAAATATTCCCGCTTCAGCAGATGGTCGGCCAGCGGATAGGGCGGCTCGTAGCCCTCGGACGGCGGCAGGTTGAGATCGACCACCGTGCTCTCGCCCCCGGCGCTGATCTGGAACACGTTGAACAGCAGCCGGCGCAGGGTGACGCCGGGGCGGATCTCGACCGGCTCGTCCCCCACCACCCGGGTATCGAGCAGTTCCTCGGGCGGACGGATCCGGCCGAAGGCGAAGCGGGTCTTGAGCCGCATCTGCTCGGCGGCGGCGGCGGGATCGGCTCCGGCGGCGATCAGCTCGGCCTCGCTGATCAGGCCGTAATTGCCGCGATGGATGTAGCGCATCTGCGCCGCCACCTGCTCGGCGCTGCCCAGCAGCAGCGGCCGCGCCCCGGTGTTGCCGGGATGGCCGGGCACGATCATCCCCTGGCGATAGAGCATCTGGAGCACCGGGAACTCGGCCAGATTGCAGACATGGCCGTTCTGCACCAGCGCGTCGGACAGCAGGATGGCGTTGGGGCCGGTCTCGAACGGCACGCCGCCCTGCTCGGTCGAGGCGACCAGCCCGCGCCGGATCAGGTGCTTGACCGCGTCGGCCGGGCAGCCGCACAGCAGCGCGAGCCCGGCCGCCGGCGCCTCGATCCACCACACCCCGGGGGTCACCTCGATCTTGCGTAAGGCCGGCATCGCGGTTTCTCCCCGTCCAGGCGTTCACTTTCCATTATGAAGGGTTCCCGGGCGGGGAAAACCGGCGAATCGGGGCGCGCCGTGATCAAACCCCCGCTTTTTTGTGACGGAAAAAAAGACGGTCCGAGGTTGCATCGCCGGACGGGTCGTGTATAGTCCGCGCCTTCTAACCCTTGCCGACTCCTTTCGAGGGGCCGGCTATGCCTGCTTGCCCATCCTGGGCAAAGAGGGAAGAGAAAAGCCAGAAGGGGTTCTTATGGCACTCTATGAAAGCGTGTTCATCGCGCGCCAGGACATTTCCGCCCCCCAGGTGGAAGCCCTGACCGAAGAATTCTCCAACATCATCGTCCAGGGCGGTGGCTCGGTCTCCAAGAAGGAATTCTGGGGCCTGCGCAACATCGCCTACCGGGTCAAGAAGAACCGGAAGGGCCACTACGTCCTGCTCAACATCGACGCGCCCGCCGCCGCCATCAAGGAGATGGAACGGCAGATGTCGATCAACGAGGACATCCTGCGCACCCTGACCGTTCGGGTCGAGGCGCTCGAGGAAGGTCCGTCGGCGATGATGCAGTCCAAGAACAGCCGTGACGACCGCCCCCGCCGCGGCGACGGCGAGGATCGTCCCCGCGGCGAGCGTCCGCGGCGTGAGGATCGTGACTCCCGTCGTAGCGAAGGAGGCGAATGATGGCCGAGGAAAAGACCATGGACCGTCCGCGTCCCGCCGCCGGCAGCCAGCCGCGCCGCCCGTTCTTCCGCCGCCGCAAGACCTGCCCGTTCTCGGGCGAAGGCGCGCCGAAGATCGACTACAAGGACGTCAAGCTGTTGCAGCGCTTCATTTCCGAGCGCGGCAAGATCGTGCCGTCCCGTATCACCGCCGTCTCGGCGAAGAAGCAGCGCGAACTGGCCCAGGCCATCAAGCGCGCCCGCTTCCTCGGCCTGCTTCCCTACGTGGTGAAGTGAGGATCGCCAGGATGCACCTGGGGATGGCCGGGTCGCCGTGACCGGGACGGTGGGGATCGCGCTGGCGGCCGGATTGCTGTCGGCGCTGATGTTCCTGTCCCTGTCCGAAGGCCTCGCCATCGGACTGCTGCTGACCTACCTCGCGCCCTTGCCGCTGCTGATGGCGGGACTGGCGCGGGGCGCGGCGATGGCCGTGCTGGCCGGGGCGGCGGCGTGTCTCGCCATCGCCCTGGTTTCGGGCGGCCTGGCCGCCCTGCCCTTCGGGCTCGCCGTGGTGGCGCCGGTGGCGGTGATCGTCCGCCAGGCCCTGCTGTGGCGGACCGACGGGTCCGGCGCGGTGGAATGGTACCCGCCCGGCCTGTTGCTGGGCTGGCTGTCCGCGATGGCGGTGACCCTGATCGGCCTCGGCGCCGCCCTGATTTCCGGCCAGGCCGGACTGGGCAGCGGCGGGCTCGAACGCTGGATCGCCGCCAGTGTCGGCCACGGCCTCGACCTGCTGGCCCCCACCCTCGACGCGCCCCAGCGTCAGGCGGTGGCCGATGGCTGGGTGCCGCTGTTCCTCGCCCTGGTCGGGGGCTCGTGGCTGGTGATGATCCTGGTCAACACCATCCTGGCCCAGGGCCTGCTGGCGCGATGGGGCCACAACCGGCGGCCGACGCCGGCCTATGCCCGCGAACTCGATCTGCCGACCTGGCTCGGCGGGTTGCTGGTCGCGGCGGCGGCGGCCGGGGCGCTGGCCGAGGGCGATTTCGCCTATCTCGGCCGCAACGTCGCGGTGGTGGTGCTGGTTCCCTTCGCGCTGTCCGGTCTGGCGGCGGTGCATCTGTGGGCCGCGGCGCGGCCCAACGCGAGGATGATCCTCGTGGCGGTTTACGGGGTTGTGTTCCTGGCCTCGGCATGGGTGCTGCTGCCCATCGCCGGACTGGGACTGGTAAGGTTCGTGACGCGATTCCGCCCGGCCGGCGACAGCGGCGGCGGAAAGGAGAAATGAAATGGAAGTCATCCTGCTCGAACGCATCGAGAAGCTGGGCCAGATGGGCGACGTGGTCAACGTCAAGCCCGGCTTCGCCCGCAATTTCCTGCTGCCGCAGAAGAAGGCGCTGCGCGCCTCCAAGTCCAACATGGACTACTTCGAGAAGCAGCGTGTCCAGCTTGAGGCCCTGAACCTCAAGCGGCGTGAAGAAGCCCAGGCGGTCGCCGACAAGATGACCGGCCTCAATGTGCTGATGGTCCGTCAGGCCGGCGAGAGCGGCCAGCTCTACGGTTCGGTGTCCGGCAAGGACGTCGCCGACGCGATCAAGGCCTCGGGCTTCACCGTCGAGCGCCGTCAGGTCGCCCTCGACAACCCGATCAAGACCCTCGGCCGCTACGCCGTCCGCGTCGCGCTGCATCCGGAAGTCGCGGTCACCGTCACCGTCACCGTCGCCCGCTCGCAGGAAGAGGCCGAACGCGCCCTCGCCGCCGAGGAAGAGGTCGAGGAAGAGGTGATCGAGGAAGAGATCGTCGAGGAAATCGAGATCGACATCGACGCCGAGCAGGCCGAGTAATCTCGGACACCGGCCGGCGTCGCGCCACGAAGGTCCCGCCGGCCGGCCCGTCTGTTCGGGCCGGCCGCGTCTTTTTTGTTTTGCTGGGAGAGACACCGTCATGGCGGTGATGCCGGACAGCTGGATCCGCGAACAGGCCCACCGGGGCATGATCGAGCCCTTCACCGAGAAGCTGCAACGCGACGGGGTGATCTCCTACGGCCTGTCCTCCTACGGCTACGACGCCCGGGTCAGCCGCGAGTTCAAGATCTTCACCAACGTCGATTCGGCGGTGGTCGATCCCAAGCAGTTTTCCGCGGCGAGCTTCGTCGATCGCGAGACCGACGTCTGCGTCATCCCGCCCAACAGCTTCGCCCTGGCCCGCACGGTGGAATATTTCCGCATCCCGCGCGACGTGCTGGTGATCTGCCTGGGCAAATCGACCTATGCCCGCTGCGGCATCATCGTCAACGTCACCCCGCTCGAACCCGAATGGGAAGGGCATGTGACGCTCGAATTCTCCAACACCACCCCGCTGCCGGCCAAGATCTACGCCAACGAAGGCGCCTGCCAGTTCCTGTTCCTCAAGGGGGAAAGCCCCTGTGAGGTATCGTACCGCGACCGCGCCGGCAAGTATCAGGGACAGCAGGGGGTCACCCTGCCCCGGCTGTAAGCCGTCGGGGAAAAAGCGCAGGGCGCTGCCCTGCACCCGCCAAGGGCCGCAAGGCCCTTGGAACCCATGCTTTTTTTCATTTTTCGGCATTCCCGGCACCAGCGAGCACCATAAGCTGGACCGGAAGCAACCAGAATTTTGAATAGGCGCTGGGCGCGTCCCAATACCACCCAATGAAGATAACATCCCAGCCCAGGTGCCAGACTGCGGAAACGCACGGGAAGTTTTTCCCAAAAAGGACCAGGACAACATCAATGATTACAGCATAAAATAGACAGCCAAGAGTAATAATAAAAGCAACAATGGCGACAAAACCTTTAATAAAGGTAACGAAAAGCCATTCGTTTTTTTCATCGCTCCCCGAAGGAACAGTAACATTTTTGCTTTCGATCGCCACCAGAGATGAGGGAGGCGAAGGACTAGCCTGCGAGGTCGATGGAATTTGACTAACAACTGGAGCAACAGATACTCCGGAACCCTTTTCTTGCTGCCGTCCAAAATCACCATATAACAAGCTTATTAAGCCAACGACCAGCATCGGAATTGTTAAAATATAATAAATTGAACGCAAAGGCGCATCCCGAATTTCCCTCATCACGTACTTCCACATGACCAGGCACACCACTTAAAATTCATGTATTGGCTATATGCTCCCATAGCGTGTTCGTGACAAGAGCTTTCCCAACGAAACGTGACGAAGCACTCACCCGTGAACGATCTTGACCGCCAAGGCCTCAAGATCCGCGTGCCCCGCTCATCCCTGTGCCAAGTACCGCCAAAGTGTGAGCCAGCTCCACGTGGATGCAGGGATCCGGTCTGCATATACGCTTCGGGGGGGGCGTGGATCAGGTCCGCGCATAACGGAAAGGACGACAGCCGCTCGCCCCGCCAATCCGAGAGGAACCAAAAAAGGAGGGGTTCGGGGAGCCTGCTCCCCGAGCGGGTCTGGGCGGCAGCCCGGCCGCAGGCACATTTTTTGCCGCGAAAGTGGGCCTGGACGCTTTAGCCGGGCGGGGATCTGTTGTTATTGTGGCGGGACGTTCCGCTCGGCCTCACCCCCCACCCGAGAGCCTGCCCCACAATGATCGAATCCATGAACGTCGCCATCCTGATCGTATCGGGTCTGGTGGCGCTCAGCATTTTCTCCAGTCTGCTCAGCACCCGCATCGGCGCGCCCCTGCTGCTGGTGTTCCTCACCGTCGGCCTGCTGGCCGGCGAGGACGGCATCGGCCACATCCATTTCGACGACGCCCGCACCGCCTATCTGATCGGCAGCGTCGCCCTGGCGGTGGTGCTGTTCGATTCCGGTTTTCACACCGGGATCAAGGCCTTCCGCGCCGCCGCCTTTCCCGCCCTGGCCCTGGCCAGCGTCGGCGTCGCCGTCACCACCCTGGTGGTCGCCCTGCCCGCCCATTACGTGCTCGATCTCGGCTGGATCGAATCCGCTTTGCTCGGCGCGATCGTCAGTTCGACCGACGCGGCGGCGGTGTTCTTTCTGCTGCGGGTCGGCGGGCTCAACCTGCGCGAGCGCGTCCGCGCCACGCTGGAGGTCGAATCCGGCAGCAACGATCCGATGGCGATCTTCCTGACCCTGGCCCTGGTCGGATTGCTGGCCGGCACCGGTCACGCCGGCGGGCATGGCTGGGCCGGGGTCGGCATCCTGTCCGACTTCTTCACCCAGTTCGGTGTCGGCGCCCTGGCCGGGATGGCCGGCGGCGGGCTGATCGTGCTGGCGGTCAACCGGATGGGGTTCGAACGCGGATTGCAGCCGCTGGCGGCGCTCAGTCTGGCGATGGTGGTGTTCGCCGCCACCGGGGCGATCGGCGGCAGCGGCTTTCTCGCCGTCTACATCGCCGGCCTGATCGCCGGCAACGCCCGCATCGCCGCCCCCGAGACGATGCGCCGGTTCCAGGAAGGGCTGACCTGGCTGGCCCAGATCGCGATGTTCCTGACCCTCGGCCTGCTCGCCACCCCGTCGGAATTCCCGCCCTACCTGCCCGGCGCGCTGGCGGTGGCGGCGGTGCTGATGCTGGTGGCGCGGCCGCTGGCGACCTGGCTGTGCCTGCTGCCGTTCGGATTCAAGCGTAACGACACCACCTTCATCGCCTGGGTCGGGCTGCGCGGCTCGGTGTCGGTGCTGCTGTCGATCGTGCCGATGGTCGCCGGCCTGCCGCACGGGCGCGAATATTTCACCGTCACCTTCCTGGTGGTGCTGCTCAGCCTCTCGTTGCAGGGCTGGACCATCGGCCCGGTCGCCCGCTTCCTCGGTCAGGTGGTGCCGCGCCGGATCGGCCCGGTCGAACGGGTGGAGCTGGAAATTCCCGGCGCCCGCCACGAGTTGGTGGCCTATCGGGTGGTGGCGGATTCGCTGGTGGCGCGCGGCCAGCGCCTGCCGCCCTGGGCCGAGCCTTCGCTGGTGCTGCGCAACGGCCGCACCTTCGGCGGCTTCGCCATCAACGCGCTGCGGCCGGGCGACACCGCCTATCTGTTCGCCCGGCCCGAGCGGGTGCCCCACCTCGACCGCCTGTTCGCCAGCCCGGCGCCGCTGGCCGAGGCCGATCACCGCTTCTTCGGCGATTTCGCCATCGCCCCCGCCACCCGGATGAAGGACGTCGCCGCCTCCTACGATCTGGTGCTGCCGCCCGAGGATCTCGGCCAGACCGCGGCGGAATGGCTGGCGCGGCGGCTGGGCTATCCGCCGGGGGTGGGCGACCGCGTTCCGCTCGGCGAGATGGAACTGATCGTCCGCGCCCTCGATTGGGACGATTCGATCTCGGAAATCGGTCTGGCGATCGAGGCGACGGCGGTGGACCGCCCGCGCCTGCCGCTGTTCCAGAGCCCGTCCGAGCTGAAATCGATGCTGCGCCGGCTGCTGCGCCGCCGCCCGCCGGCCGACGGCCCGAGCGAAAGGAGCCCGTGAATGCCGCCCTCCCCGCTGTGGAAGATCGCCCCCGCCGCCGTGGTCGCCCTGGCCCTCGGCCTCGGCTGGTGGCGCCTGTCGGCCCCGCCCGCGCCCCCGCCGGCCGCGCCGGCCGCCCCGGCCGCCGCCCCGGATGCCCCCCCGGCGGCCATCGAGCCGCCCCCCGCCCCCGCCGCCGAGGAACCGGCACCGCCGCCCGCCCCGGCGCCCCAGATCGCCACCCTGCCGCCCACCGTCTGGCCCGAGCGCGGCGGCGGCGCGGTGGCGTTCGCCCGGGTCCAGACCGCGCTCAATCAGGCGGCCGCCGGCCGCGCCGCCGAGCCCCTGCCGCCGGGAGACCGGCTGGAAATGCTGGGCGAGGCGCTGCGCCGGATCGAGCAGGGCGACGCCGCCGCCGCCCAGCGCGCCCTCGACGCGGCCGATCGGGCGATCGCCCGCCGCCTGCCGAGCGAGGCGCGGATGACCCGCGACCCGGCCCAGGCCGCGCGCGAGGAATGGCTGGTCAGCTACCTCGAACTGCTGCCGCCGCCGCCGCGCCGGGGCGGCGACGCGCTGACCAACGCCTTCGTCCGCCTCGCCATCACCCTGCGCCGGGCCGACGCGGTGCTGCTGGCCGACCTGCTGCCCCGCCTCGCCGGCTATGATCTGGTCGCCCGGCGCGGCCCCGGCGGCCGCTTCGACGGACGCTTCCTCCGCCTGCCCTGCCGCGTCGCCGCCAGCCAGCGCCCCCGGCTGGAAGCCGCCGCCCGCGCCCTCGGCCAACTCGCCGGCCCGCTGACCGACTGCCCGGTGCCGGCGGCCCAGACCGCCGATTTCGCCAAGCTGGAGAGCTTCGCCCGCGACCCCGCCGCCGCGCTGGCCCGCCAGCCCGGCCCGACCCCGCCGGCCCCCGACGGACTGCTGTCCACCCCGCTGATCGAGGCCGCCGCCCACGCGCCCTTGACGGTGATCGAGGCCGCCCTGGCCACCGGCGGCGACCCCGCCCGCAGCGACGCCACCGGCCGCACCGCGTTCCATTACCTCGGACTGAACCCGACCCTGTCCCCCGCCGACCGGGCCAAGGCGGTCAAGCTGCTGTTCTGAGAAAAACGCGGGCTCTGCCCGCACCCGCCAAGGGCCGCAAGGCCCTTGGAACCCATTGATGGTCGGGAAACGGCTCCCGGGGGTCTGGCCGGACTTTGTCTTTACGAAACAACAAGGGACGACATCAACCAGACGGAGGGAATCATGGCTGACGATTACATCCCTTCCCTACGATCGCTCATCATACAATCCAAAAACAATGCTTTTCGCAGAGCCGCCTTCTTTTATTATTCTGACAGCTTGTCAAGACTGACCGCTGCTGTTTGCAGCTTCGCCGCCGGCCTCTTCACTTCGAACAAGGACACCCTGAATTCGATCACCGGAAACGGGAATACCGAATTCTATCTGTCGCTCTTGTCTTTCGCACCAGCGGCCATCCTGGGATGGGTTGGCCTCTACAATCCCGGCATGGCTTCGAAATGGCAGTGGCAGCGTTATTTTGGCTTGATCGCGCTTCAGCGCAGGCTTGATTACGAAGGAGCCTCCGAAGCCGAGATCAGCGCCGAACTCAGCCGGATGGAGCGGCAGCAATTGGCGAGCTGGACTCCGTTCAACTGGAAGGAAAAGACCAAAAAGCCCGAGCCGAACTGAACGGCATCCAGATTTCCCGACCATCGACGGGATCCAAGGGCCTTGCGGCCCTTGGCGGGTGCGGGCAGAGCCCGCTTTTTCGTCCTTACTCCTCCCCGACCGCGTCGGGCAGCAGGTTGCGATCGAACAGGCTGATCAGGTCCTCACCCGAGACCGGGCGGCTGATCAGGAAGCCCTGGACCTCGTCGCAGCCGCGCTGGCGCAGGAACAGGGCCTGGGCCACCGTTTCGACTCCCTCGGCGATCGCCTTGAGGCGGAGGTTGTGGGCCAGGGTGATGATGGTCGAGACGATCGAGGCGCCCTCTTCCGCCACCTGTCCGTCATCGCTGAAGATGTCGTTGACGAACGAGCGGTCGATCTTCAGCGCGTCGATCGGCATCCGCTTGAGGTAGCTGAGGCTGGAATAGCCGGTGCCGAAATCGTCGATCGAGATCCGCACCCCCATCGCCCGCAGGTCGCGCAGCACGCCCGCCACCTCATCGACCCGCTGCATCAACACCGATTCGGTCAGTTCCAGTTCGAGCAGGTGCGGCGGCAGGCCGCTGTCGCGCAAGGCGCGGCCGACCACCGCCGGGATATCGGTCTCGTGGAACTGGAGCGCCGAGACGTTGACCGCCACCCGCACCGGCGGCAGGCCGAGATCGCGCCATTGCTGGCACTGGCGGCAGGCCTCGCGCAGCACCCATTCGCCGATGTCGGAGATCACCCCCATGCTCTCGGCCAGCGGGATGAACTCGGCCGGCGGCACCAGTCCGGCCTCGGGATGGTGCCAGCGCACCAGCGCCTCGACCCCCGACATCCGGCCGCTGACCAGATCGACCTTGACCTGATAGGCGAGGCGGAACTCGTTGCGCCGCACGGCGTGGCGCAACGCCGCCTCCATCGCCAGCCGTTCGAACGAGCGGGCGTTCATCGTCGGCGAATAAAGCTGGAAGCCGTTGCGGCCGAGATCCTTGGCCCGGTACATCGCGGTGTCGGCGTTCTTGACCAGCGCCTCGACCCCCGGCCCGTTGTCGGGATGGATGGCGATGCCGATCGAGGCGGTGACGTACAGTTCATGCCCCTCGACCAGCACCGGCTGGCGGATCTGGGCCAGCAGCCGCTCGGCCAGCCGGGCGGCGGATTCGATCTGATCGACCTGGGGCAGCAGGATGGTGAATTCGTCGCCGCCGAGGCGGGCCACCGTGTCGCCCTCGCGCACGCCCTGGCCCAGCCGGCGGGCGGTCTCGATCAGCACCTGATCGCCGATGCCGTGGCCGAGCGAATCATTGATCCGCTTGAACAGATCGAGGTCGAGGAACATCACCGCGAGGTACTGGCCATGGCGCGAGGCGTTGGCCACCGCCAGCTGGAGCCGGTCGGTGAACAGCCGCCGGTTGGGCAGCCCGGTCAGCACGTCGAAGAAGGCGAGGTTCTTGATCCGCTCCTCGGTGCGCTTGCGCTCGCTGATGTCGCTGAACACGGCGGCATAGCGCACCACCTCGCCGTCCTCGTCGCGGAGGACG
Source organism: Phaeospirillum tilakii (assembly GCF_042683125.1). NCBI lineage: Bacteria > Pseudomonadati > Pseudomonadota > Alphaproteobacteria > Rhodospirillales > Rhodospirillaceae > Phaeospirillum > Phaeospirillum tilakii. The sequence continues at coordinate 35,154 of NZ_JBHUIY010000013.1, read as the reverse complement.
TCGATGCTGAGCCATTCCGGATAGATCTCGCCGCTCTTGCGCCGGTTCCAGATCTCGCCCTGCCAATGGCCGTGGCTGGTCAAGGCGAGGAACAGGTCGCGGTAGAACGCCTCGTCCTGGCGGCCGGAGGCGAGCAGGCGCGGATTGCGGCCGATCGCCTCCTCGGGGGCATAGCCGGTGATGTGGGTGAAGGCGGGGTTGACGAACTCGATCTCGAACGCGGTGTTGACGATCATCACCCCGTCGAGCGAGGCGTCGATCACCCGCCGCGCCAGCCCCAGTTCCTGCCGCGCCCGCAACAGCGCCTCGTCGCGGTCGAGCAGCGCCTCGTGCAGGCGGTGGACATATTCATATTGCAGCGCGGCCAGGATGTCGGCGAAGGACAGCAGGCCGATCCGCCGCCCGTCCGGCTCGGTCACCAGCAGATGGCGGATGCCGTGGGCTTCGAGCAGGGCGCGGGCGGCGAGCAGGCTTTCGTCGGCGCCGATGGTCCGCACCGGCCGGCTGGCCACCGCGTCGAGGGTCGCGGGCAGCGGCCCGTCCCGGCCGATCAGCCGCACCACGTCGCGCTCGGTGACGATGCCCGGCACCCCGTCGCCGGCGACCACCAGGGCGGCGTCGGCCTGGGCCTGATCGAGCCGGGCCACCGCCTCGGCCACCCCGAGCCCGGCCGGCAGCGCCAGCAACGGCCGCCGCAGCGCCGAACGCACCCCGTGCAGCATCAGGAAATGCTCGACCCCGTGGCGCAGCACCACCTCGCTCTGGCCGATCAGGCCGATGGCGCGGCCGCTGTCATCGACCACCACCAGATGGCGCACCCGCTCCAGCCGGAACAGCACCCCGGCCTCGCCGACGGTGGCGTGATGGGGGATGGTCTTGAGCGGGGCGCTCATCACCCGCTCGATCGGCTGGTCGAGCGCGGCCGGATCGGCGAGGTCGAGGGTCAGGGCGTCGTGCTCGGTCCAGATCCCGACCGGGCGGCCGGGCGCGCCGACCAGGATCGCGCCACGCCGGGCCTGGGCCATCCGCCGCGCCGCCTCGCGCACCGGAATCTCCGGCGGGCAGGTCAGCGGGTCGGCCTGAAAGATGCGGGTGATGCTCTGGTCCAACGGCAAGAACCGCCTCTCGCTCCCGGGACCGACGGCGGTTGGCCGGTTGGACCCTATCGGGTTAATACTGGAGCATAGTTTCGCTGAACCCGTCCCCGGGTGCAACAGTGGACGCAGGCGGCCCCCCTCGGCGGACGGGGGGAGGCAAAAAATGGCGACCGTCCGGTTCGGCTCGGCTACACTGCCGAGGCGGAGGCCGGGGGGCGGCCCGGACGGCAAGGAGAGAGACCCATGAGCGGCAAGGCGGCAAGCGAGGTCGTCGAGCAGCTGCGCGCCGAATTCCTCGACGAGGTGATCGAGACCATCCAGCGATTCGAAGTGGCGTTCGACGCCGCCGGCCACGGGCGCGGCACCCTGCCCCCGCTGATCCTGGAATGCCGGCGCGCCGCCTTCAGCTTTCGCGGCCAGGCCGCCAACCTGTCGCTGCACCGGCTGGCGGCGGTGGCGCACCGGCTGGAGGAATACCTGTCCCAGGTGCCGGCGGTGCCGCCGCCCCGGCTGTGGGACGACCTCAACGCCTATTTCGAGCTGATCCAGACCCTGGCCGCCGGGCGCGGCGCGGCCGAGGTGGCCGAGCCGGCCCGGCTGGTGCGCTCGCTGCCGCCCCGGCTCGGCTTCGAGCTGGCCGACATCGAGATCCGCGCCGTCGAGGTGCTGCTGGTGATGCCGCACGGCACCCAGACCCGCTATGTCGAGCGCGAGCTGCAACAATGCGGCTATCGGGTGTCGGTGATGCCGGATTCGCTCCAGGCCTTCGCCGCGGTGGTGCAGACCCGGCCCGATCTGGTGATCATCTCGGCGATGATGCCGGAACTGGACGGGATCGACCTCGCCCTCGCGCTGTCGGCGATGACCTCGACCCGCAACATCCCGCTGGCGGTGATCACCAGCCTCGACCGCGACGACGAGGCGCTGCAATTGCTGCCGCGCCGGATCCCGGTGCTGTTCAAGGGGCCGAGCTTCGGCGACGATCTGTTCCGCGCCCTCGACGACCTGTTCCTGATCTGACGCCCCGCCCGCGGCGGACCGGAAAGACTTCCCCCTCCCCCCTCCCTTCGGCCCGGGGCGGCGCCCCCCCTGGGGGCGCGGGGGTGACGCGCCCTATACTCGGGCCATATTCGCCACATCCGTATCTTTCTATCCCGATTCTGTCAGGGCCAGGATCGCCGATTGCGGCTCCTTTTTCAGCGGAATAAGGTCCTCCGATATTTTTTTTCAGATCACTTGCCCTGGTCATGGCGAGCGGGCGCCCCGCCGTCAGCAGCGGGGGACGCGGATGACGCCGTCACCGGGGTTGGGGGGACCACATCGATATGGCAAACCAGAAATTCTTCATCGGCCCGAGGCCGACCATCGCGCTCGCCCTGGCCGTGCTGGCCTGCCTGCCCGGCGTCGCGGCCCGGGCCGACCAATGGGACGGGTGGTTCATCGGGGTCAATGCCGGCGCCGCCCTGGCCGACACCAGCTACCACACCGGCCCGGATGACCGGAGCTGGTTCCATACCCAAGGCTATACCGCCGACATGTGGAACAGGGACCGCTACGGCGATTCCCGTCCCAGCCCGGTCGGCGGCCTGTCCGTGGCGTACAACACCCAGGTCGATTGGTTCGTTTTTGGGGGCGAGCTTGGCCTCAATGGGCTCGATGCCGACCTCGGCCACACCGGCACCCATCGCTATACCAACAACACCCACAAGTACACCATCGAGCAACGGGCCGAGGCCAGCGGGCTTGCCACCCTGCGCGGGCGCGTTGGCATCGCCTTTGACGATTCGCTGCTGTCGCTGACCGGGGGCCTCGCCGCGACCTGGCTGGAAACCGGGTTCGATTATCGCGACGATTACACGGGGATGGGCCAATACCACGCCTCGAACATGAAACGGCAGCTCAAGCTGGGGCCGACGATCGGGCTGGCCTATGAATACATGCTGCCGGAGGATTTCGTCCTGAAGGGGGAATACAGCTACGTCGATCTGGGCCGGAGCACGGTGTCGGGGCTGGTGATCGCCGGCGACGGCACCAAGATCGCCGACATGCACAGCACCTCCGCGCTGTCCCTCAACATCCTCATGATCGGGATCGAGAAGAAGTTCTGACCGGCCGGGGCGGGGCTGGGGGTGAATCAAGCCCCCTGCTTCCGCTCATGGGGCGATGATGCGGTTAACATGCGTTCCTTTGTCCTGCACCCTGGACTGTTCAACGCTGATCAGGTACCGGCATAGGCCAGGATGAGATCGAGGTTGAGGCCGCCGGCCCAAAGGGCCTGAGCGACGTTGTTGACGCCGTTTTTGCGGAGAATGTTGAGGGTGACGCAGCGGGCACGGGCCATGATGCCGGGGTTTTGGCGAATGCGGCTTGCGTCCTCGCCGCAAGTGACATCGCGGACCCAATGGTTCCGGTTCTCGATGCCCCCAGAGCTCGCGGATGGCAGCGGTCCAGGTTGCGGCCGGAAGGTCTGTGGCGCAGGGGAGATAGATGGCGACCTTGCTGTAGACCGGTGGCGGCGGAGCGCAACAGGGTGCGACGAGTGACGCGGATGACGGTTTTGACGAAGGGCTGCCACTCGGTGTCGGCCAGGGCGTCGCCGACGGGGGCGGTGGCGGCAATGGCCGAGGCCGCATCAAACAGGGCGGATTGGCTGGCCTTCACCTGGACCAGCAGATGATTGCCCGCCTGCGTTCATTATACAGACTACGCCTGCTCAGGATGCTGCCATAATTCGACGAATCGAAGCCCTCCCCACCGCATCCCCTTTCACCTGTGCAGAGCATTGTTCTGCCGCTCTTGGAATGCGGGAGATCACGCTTCCCGACAATCTTCAGGACGAATTTATAAAATTAAAGGATTTAAATGATGGATTACAGCCGTTGCTGCAATAATTTTCGGCGTATCCGTCACATAATAGCTTGCGCAACCGCGGTTTTAATGGCTTTATTAATTACAAAAGTATCCGGAATTTCATATTTCACAGAGAAGTTTTTACATAAATGGCTTCATGATCTCTTGATAATATTTGCGCTCTTATTTTTTATTTGCGTAGTTTTACTAGTGCGCGGACGATTTTCTCGGGCGATGTGGCCAGTGATAATTGGGGTGGCACTCGCATATGCGTGCTCTGCCCTATCCTATGCTGGATATTTTTATGTGTTCAATGAATACTGGTTTGTAGGCAGCGGCGTGTTTTCGTCTTTGCTGTCAAATGCACTTGTCATACTGATAATAGCGCCATTTGCCTCCATGAGTTGGGCTTTTGGGGCAATATTTGGCTTTCTTTTCATTGTGATAAATAAGATTTTATGCGAATTAAAGCAGCTCCCCCGGGGGCATGATTTTCTATAATCTGCGACATATCTCAGAGGCTGGCTCGGAATCGTTTTACGCGATTTTCATTCGCGCCAATCTCCTTTTGAGCATCTGGCTGATTGCGATCATGAGGATCGCCCGGGCCGATTCAATCGTCGCCTCGACATCTTTGGCAAGGCGACGATTCCTGTTCAACCAAGCGATGGTCCGTTCGACGACCCAGCGCCGGGGCAACAGAACAGCACCCGCAGTTCCAACGCCTTCGCCGGCACGATAGCGGTGCCGTTCGGCTGGTGGACCCTGTCGGCGGGGCGCAGCCTGTCGGAATACCTCCAGGTCATCGACGACAACACCCAGCTTTACGGCCGTTCGGCGAGCTGGAACGTCACTCTCGACCGGGTGATCGACCGCGACGCCACCACCCGCACCGTCAACGACATCGAGCGGTTGAACGCGAGCTTCGGCCTCAACATTCTCCGCAAAAACGGCGTCAACAACTTCCCCCAGGCCCTTTGGGCCGGCGGCCTCAACCTCGATCTCATCCTGGCCCATGCCGGTATCTGATCAGCATTGAACAGCCCTGGGATCTCCCGGGAAATTCAGGAAATCCGTTCTGCTTTGGGCCAATGGGCAGAAGGACTGCCCGGAATAGCCTCGCCACGCCCCCCGGCTGCCAGCCCGTTGTTTCCATCCCCGGCCGAGGCGGCGCCCACCTTCCGGTTGCCACATCCCTCCGTCGGAAAAAGGGTCGCGTGCGGCGGGCGGGAGCCTCGGACCCAACCGGACCAATCGAACCCCCGGCCACCGCCGGAATGACGGAAATGTCACATTGACGGCCTTCGCGCCGCCCTCCTACACTCCGGCTGGGCCACGGCCCCCCAAAGGGCCGCGTCCCTTCTGCGAGGGAGGGTTTTTTCGCATGACCGATTTTCCGCGGCCGGGCGTTCGGCCGAATAATCCCAATTTTTCTTCCGGCCCCTGCGCCAAGCGCCCCGGCTGGACCGTCGAGGCGCTGGCCGATACCCCGGTGGGGCGGTCGCACCGCGCCAAGATCGGCAAGGCCAAGCTCGAAGAGGTGATCAACCGCACCCGCGCCGTGCTCGGCATTCCCGACGATTACCGCATCGGCATCGTCCCCGCCTCCGACACCGGAGCGGTGGAAATGGCGCTGTGGTCGCTGCTCGGCGCCCGGGGCGTCGATGCCCTGGCCTGGGAAAGCTTCGGCGAGGGCTGGGTCACCGACATCGTCAAGCAGCTCAAGCTGCCGGGCGTGCGCGAGATCAAGGCCGGGTACGGTGAACTGCCGGACCTGTCCCAGGTCGATTTCAACAACGACGTCGTCTTCACCTGGAACGGCACCACCGCCGGCGTGCGGGTGCCCAACGGCGAGTGGATCAAGGACGACCGCGCCGGTCTGACCATCTGTGACGCCACCAGCGCGGTGTTCGCGATGGACCTGCCCTGGTCCAAGCTCGACGTCGTCACCTGGTCGTGGCAGAAGGTGCTGGGCGGCGAAGGCGCGCACGGCATGCTGGTGCTCGGCCCGCGCGCGGTCGAGCGGCTGGAATCCTACAAGCCGGCGTGGCCGCTGCCCAAGATCTTCCGCATGACCAAGGGCGGCAAGCTGATCGAGGGCATCTTCAAGGGGGAGACCATCAACACCCCCTCGATGATCGCGGTCGAGGACCAGATCGACGCCCTCAAATGGGCCGAGAGCCTGGGCGGGGTCAAGGCCCTGATCGCCCGTTCCGAAGCCAATCTGGCGGTGGTGCAGGCGTGGCTCGACGCGTCGGACTGGGCGGCGAACCTCGCCACCGTGCCGGCCACCCGCTCCTGCACCTCGATCTGCCTGTCGATCAAGGCGCCGTTCTTCCACAAGCTGTCGGCCGAGGACAAGGCGGCGGCGGCCAAGAAGATCGTCTCGATCCTCGACAAGGAGAAGGTGGGCTACGACATCGGCGCCTATCGCGACGCCCCGCCCGGCCTGCGCGTCTGGGGGGGCGCCACGGTCGAGACCGCCGACGTCAAGGCGCTGCTGCCCTGGCTCGACTGGGCCTTCGCCCAGGTCAAGGCCGAGTTCGAAGCCAAGGCCGCCTGATCAACCTGTCCCGGCGCGGGCGCCCTTCCCCCGGGGAAGCGGCGCCCGCCCATTCCTCGGGGGAAATTGATGCCTAAAGTCCTGATCAGCGACAAGCTGAGCCCGGCCGCGATCCAGATCTTCAAGGATCGTGGCATCGAGGTCGACGTCAACACCAGCCTGTCGCCCGACGAGCTGAAGGCCGCGATCGGCCAGTATGACGGCCTCGCCATCCGCTCCAACACCAAGGTCACCGCCGAGGTGCTCGCCGCCGCCACCAACCTCAAGGTGGTCGGCCGCGCCGGCATCGGCGTCGACAATGTCGATGTCCCCGCCGCCACCGCGCGCGGCATCGTGGTGATGAACACCCCGTTCGGCAATTCGATCACCACCGCCGAACACGCCATCGCGATGATGTTCTCGCTCGCCCGCCAGATTCCCCAGGCCAATGCCAGCACCCATGCCGGCAAGTGGGAGAAGTCGAAGTTCATGGGCGTCGAGCTGACCGGCAAGGTGCTCGGCATCGTCGGCTGCGGCAATATCGGCGCGATCGTCGCCGACCGCGCCCAGGGCCTGCGCATGCGGGTGATCGCCTATGATCCGTTCCTGTCGGCCGAGCGCGCCAAGGAGCTCAATGTCGAGAAGGTCGAACTCGACGAGCTGTTCCCGCGCGCCGACTTCATCACCCTGCACACCCCGCTGACCGAGGCCACCCGCAACATCATCGACGCCAAGGCGATCGCCAAGATGAAGAAGGGGGTGCGGATCATCAACTGCGCCCGTGGCGGCCTGATCGTCGAGGAAGACCTCAAGGCGGCGCTGGAATCCGGTCAGGTCGCCGGGGCGGCGCTCGACGTGTTCAAGGTCGAGCCGGCCAAGGAAAACGCCCTGTTCGGCCTCGACAATGTGGTGTGCACCCCGCATCTCGGCGCCTCGACCTCGGAAGCGCAGGAGAACGTCGCCCTCCAGGTCGCCGAGCAGATGGCCGACTACCTGCTGACCGGCGCGGTGACCAACGCCCTCAACATCCCGTCGGTGTCGGCCGAGGACGCGCCCAAGCTGCGCCCCTACATGGTGCTGGCCAATCAGCTCGGCTCGTTCGCCGGCCAGCTGACCGAGCACGGCATCCGCGAGGTGGTGATCGAGTATTGTGGCCATGTCGCCACCCTCAACACCAAGCCGCTGACCGCGATCGTGCTGGAAGGGCTGCTGAAGCCGCTGACCGAGGCGGTCAACATGGTCAACGCCCCGGTGGTGGCCAAGGAACGCAACATCAAGGTCTCGACCGTCAAGACCGAGAGCTTCAGCGACTACAATACCCTGCTGCGGGTCACCGTCACCACCGACGTCCGGACCCGCGCCGTCGCCGGTACCCTGTTCGGCGGCGACAAGCCCCGCGTGGTCGAGATCAAGGGCATCGCGATCGAGGCCGAACTCGGCCCCTACATGCTCTATGTCACCAACCAGGACAAGCCGGGCTTCATCGGCGCGCTCGGCTCGCTGCTGGGCCAGCATGGCGTCAACATCGCCACCTTCCATCTCGGCCGCGCCGCCGCCGGCGGTGACGCGATCCTGCTGACCCAGGTCGATCAGCCGCTCGACGCCGACCTGCTCGAAAAGGTCCGCGCCCTGCCGCAGGTGGTCCAGGCCAAGAGCCTGACCTTCGCCTGAGCGTGACGGGACCCGCCCCCGGGGGGAATGCCCCCCGGGGGCGGGTTTTTTCGGGCTCTGCCCGAACCCGCCAAGGGCCGCAAGGCCCTTGGATCCCCTCGATGGTCGGGCACCGCCGGCGCCAAAGTGACGGGTTCCAAGGGCCTTGCGGCCCTTGGCGGGTGTGGGCGGAGCCCACCGAGCGAGGCAACGGATGGCGATCGATCCGGTGCGGGCCGAGGCGCGGCGGCTGCTGACGCTGTGCAACGTCTGCAAGTACTGCAACGGCTATTGCGAGCTGTTCCGTGCCGCCGAGCGGCGGCGGGACTTTGCCGATGCCGAGTTGGATTACCTCGCCCATCTCTGCCACAACTGCCGCAATTGCTGGCAGGCCTGCCAATACGCGCCGCCGCATCCGTTCGCAGTCAACCTGCCGCGCGCTTTGGCCGAGCTGCGGCTGCGCTCGCAACGGGATCTCGCCTGGCCCCGGCCGCTGCCCGGGCTGGGGCTGGTGGTGCTGGCCGCCACCCTGTTGCCGCTGCTGCTGACCCTGGCGCTGGTGCCGCCCGAGCTGCTGTTCGCCAGCCATTTCGGGCCGGGGGCGTTCTACCGCGTCATTCCATGGGGGGTGATGAGCCTCGCCGCCGCCTTGCCGCTGGGCTGGTCGCTGCTGGCGCTGGCGCAGGGGGTGGCGCGGCTGTGGCGCGACGGCGGGGTCAGGCTGCGCGACGTGCCGGCGCGGGTGGCGCTGGCGGCGCTGGCCGACGCGGTCAGCCTGCGCAACCTGTCGGGCGGCGGCGCCGGCTGCGACGAGGGCGACGGCACCCTGTCGCAGCGGCGGCGCCGGCTGCATCACCTGCTGGCCGGCGGGATGGCCGCCTGTTTCGCCGCCACGGTCGTGGCGACCTTCTATCACCATGGGCTCGACTGGCCGGCGCCCTATCCGTGGCACAGCGCGCCGGTGCTGCTCGGCACGCTGGGCGGGTTCGGGCTGATGGCCGGGGCGCTCGGGCTGCTGGCGCTGCGGCACGGCGCCGATCCCGGGCCGGTGGCCCCGGCGGCGGCGGCGGCCGACCGGCTGCTGCTGGCCCAGATCCTGGCGGTGGCGGCCAGCGGCCTTGCCCTGCTGCTGTTGCGCGACGGGCCGGCGATGGGCATTCTCCTCGCCCTTCACCTCGGCACGGTGCTCGGCCTGTTCGTCGCCCTGCCGCACGGCAAGTTCGCCCATGCCCCCTATCGCGCCGTCGCTTTGCTGCGCGCGGCGCTGGAACGGTCCGACCATGCGTCCTGAGATCCTGATCCTCGGCGGCACCACCGAGGGCTACGCCCTCGCCGCCGCCCTCGCCGACCATCCCCGCTTCACCCCGGTCTCGTCGCTGGCCGGCCGCACCTCGTCGCCGCGCCTGCCGGCGGGCGAAAGCCGGATCGGCGGCTTCGGCGGGCCGGAGGGACTGGCCGCGTGGCTGCGCCAACGCGGCACCGCCGCCGTGGTCGATTGCACCCACCCCTTCGCCAGCCGGATGGGCTGGAACGCCGCCACCGCCTGCGCCGGGCTCGGCCTGCCACTGCTGCGGGTGGAACGGCCGGCGTGGCGGCCCGGTCCGGAGGATGCGTGGGACGAGGTCGATGAGTGGGATCAGGCGGTGGAACGCCTCGCCGCCCTGGGGGCGCGGCGGGTGCTGCTGGCGCTGGGGCGGCAGGACCTCGCCCCGTTCGCCGCGCTTGATCGGGTGTGGTTCCTGATCCGCTCGGTCGAGCCGCCCGAGCCGATGCCGCCATTCGCCCAGGCCGAGATCCTGCTGGCGCGCGGCCCGTTCAGCGCCGAGGACGAACGCGCCCTGCTGGCGGGGCGACAGATCGACGCGCTGGTGTGCAAGAACAGCGGCGGCAGCGCCACCGACGCCAAACTGGCGGTGGCGCGGGAGCTGGGGGTGCGGGTGGTGATGCGCCGCCGCCCGCCCCGGCCCGCCACCCCCACCGTCGCCACCGTCGCCGAGGCGCTCGACTGGCTGGCGCGGACCCTGGCGGACTGAATCCAGCCCCTTATTGGGCTGCCGCCCAAACCTGCTTGGGGCGATGCCCCAAACCCCCTTTGATTCTCTTGATGAAAACAGGGGAGGTCTGGAGGCGACAGCCTCCAGGCGGGGGGCGGGGCGGCAGGCGTCCGAACCAACGATGCGGCACGCGGCCTCGGGTAGCAACAACCCCGCTCGTTTTGCATAGGCGGTATAGAACGAAGGTAGTAATTTTTTTCTTATCCCCGGCCGGATCCCCTTGCGGCGGGTGCGAGGCGCAATCACTTCTTTATTAATTGGAGCGATGATAGACAGCAGGCGAACCCCCTGCTGCGCAAAGAGAGGAGACTCCTCCATGCGTATCGAACCCATCCCGGAACACCTGGTGTTCACCGTCAGCATGATCCTGGCGCTCAACGGCCTCAACCTGTTCACCGCCCCCGCCTCGGCGATCGAGAACGCGGTGCAACGAGCGGAATCGATGATCCGCGCCGGCCGGAGCTGTTGACGACACCGCCCCGCCCTCATTGATGAAATCAAAGGGGGTCCGGGGCATCGCCCCGGTCGGGTGCGGGCGGAAGCCCGCCAAACTCACTGCCGACGAAAGCGTTCGCAGTCGCGGGCGTGATCGGCGAGGAAATGGGCCAGATCGGCGCGCGGCCCGCCGCCGAGCAGCAGGGCCAGCCGGACCGGGCGTTGATGCCCGGCCCCGGCGGCCAGGGTGAAGAACGGCAAGGCATTGTCCGGGGTCAGCACGAACGGAGCGCGGCCGTCACGCAGCAGCAGGTAATTGATCAGCAGCACCCCGGTCCGGTGGTTGCCTTCGACGAACAATTGCGGCTGGTGGATGATTTCGAGGAACAGGCCGGCGGCGAGGCTCCACACCTCCTGACCCCGGTTGCGCTTGTACCATTCGACCAGGGTGCCGATGCCGCCGCCGCCCTGCTGGCTGTAGAAGCGTTCGCGTGTCGCGGCGAGATGGCCCTGATGGGCCGCCCGCGCCGCCGGGTCGGGGCCGCACAGCACCAGGGCGTTGAGGTCGAGCAGGGATTCCGAATGGCCGGGGCTGAACGGGTCGAGTCCCTCGGCCAGCCAAGCCTCGATCAGACGGTAGCCGTCGATCATGTTGGCGATCACCCCGTCCTCGACCGGTTCGAGGTGGCTGCCCAGCACCGCGTTGATGCGGTCGATGTCGGCCTGGAACGCCCGCAGCGCCCGTTCGATCGCGGCGTAATTGAGCCCGGCCCCGGCCGGGTCGGGCCGTTCCCTCCGCTGCTCGCTCTGCGTCTGCCCGCTCATCGCCGCTGTTGTTCCTGACCGCGCTCTCTGGGGTAGATGGGGGGCGGGCCGCCGTTTGCCATCCCCGGCGGCCCGAAGATGTTCAACCGAAGCGGTTGCTGCGCGGGAAGCCGTTGGGCGGCAGCCGGCCGACCGAGGCGCGCTTGCCCAGCCACAGGGTCAGGTCGGTCTCGGTGCGGGTGCGCTCGCCCAGGCTCCAGCTCAGGCCGTCGGCCAGGGTGAACAGCTTGATGTCGGCGGTGCCGCCGTCGCGGTACTTCTGGAGGATCACCCCGCGTCCCCGGGTCATGTCCGGGATCTCGTCCAGCTTGAACACCAGCAGCTTGCGGTTGTCGCCGAGGATCGCCACCGCGTCGCCGGCCACCGGCAGGCAGAAGCGGGCGCGTTCGCCCTCGGCCACGCTCAGCACGCTCTTGCCGGCGCGGGTCTGGGCCACCACGTCGTTTTCCTGGACGATGAAGCCGCGCCCGCCGTCGCTGGCCAGCAGCAGGCGGCGGCCGGGCTGGTGGACCATCACGGTGACGATCTCGGCCTCGGGGGCGAGGTCGATCATCAGCCGGATCGGCTCGCCCTGGCCGCGCCCGGACGGCAGCCGGTCGCCGGACAGGGTGAAGAAGCGCCCGTCCGAGGCCAGCACCAGGATCTTGTCGGTGGTCCAGGTCGGCAGAGCGAGGCGGAACTGGTCGCCTTCCTTGAATTTCAGCCCGTCGGCATTGTCGACATGGCCCTTCAGCGCCCGCACCCAGCCCATTTCCGACAGCACCAGGGTGATCGGCTCGCGCTCGATGCAGGCCTCGGGGGGGACCTCCAGCGCCACCGGGGCCTCGGCCAGCTCGGTGCGGCGGCGGCCGAGCGCGGTGGCGCCGCCGAACGCCTTGCGGGTCTCGGCGATCTCCTTGCCGATCGCCTTCCAGCATTTCTTCGGATCGGCCAGCAGCGCTTCCAGCCCGGCCTTCTCCTTCGACAGGGCGTCATGCTCGCGGCGGATCTCGATTTCCTGCAACTTGTTGAGGCTGCGCAGCCGCATGTTGAGGATCGCCTCGGCCTGGATCTCGGTCAGGCGGAACCGCTTGATCAGCGCCGCCTTGGGATCGTCGGCGGTGCGGATCAGGTGGATCACCGTGTCGAGGTCGGCATAGACGGCGAGGAAGCCGTCGAGCACCTCCAGCCGGTGGGCGATCTTGTCGAGGCGGAAGCGCGAGCGGCGCTCCAGCACCTCCAGCCGGTGGGCGAGGAAGGCGGCCAGCACCTCCTTGAGATCCATCACCCGCGGCACCGACTGGGCGTCGAGCACGTTCATGTTGAGGGGAACGCGGACCTCAAGGTCGGTCTGGCGGAACAATTGCTCCATCACCAGCGCCGGCTCGACGGTGCGGTTGCGCGGCTCCAGCACGAGGCGGACATCCTCGGCGGATTCGTCGCGGATGTCGCCCAGCAGCGGCAGTTTCTTTTCGCCCAGCAGCTCGGCGATCCGCTCGATCAGCTTGGCCTTCTGGATCTGGTAGGGGATCTCGGTGACGATGATCTGGTAGAGGCCGTGCGACAGCTTCTCGACCGTCCAGCGGGCGCGCAGGCGGAAACCGCCCTTGCCGGTGCGGTAGGCCTCGGCGATCGCGGCGCGGTCCTCGACCAGCACCCCGCCGGTGGGAAAGTCCGGCCCCGGCATCCGCGCCACCAGATCGTCCACCGCGCAATCGGGATGGGCGATCAGCCAGTCGAGCGCGTCGCAGATCTCGCCGACATTGTGGGGGGGAATGCTGGTGGCCATGCCGACCGCGATGCCGGCGGCGCCGTTGGCGAGCAGGTTAGGAAAGGCCGCCGGCATCACCACCGGCTCTTCCTCGCTGCCGTCATAGGTCGGGCGGAAATCGACCGCGTCCTGGTCGAGCCCTTCCATCAGCGCCATCGCCACCGGGGTCAGCTTGGCCTCGGTGTAACGCATCGCCGCCGCGTTATCGCCGTCGATGTTGCCGAAATTGCCCTGGCCCTCGACCAGCGGATAACGCACCGCGAAATCCTGCGCCAGCCGGACCATGGTGTCATAGACGGCGACGTCGCCATGGGGGTGGTACTTACCGATCACGTCGCCGACGACGCGGGCGCATTTCTTGAAGCCGCCCTCGGGGTCGAGCTTCAACTGGCGCATCGCGTAAAGCAGGCGGCGATGCACCGGCTTCAGCCCGTCGCGCACGTCGGGCAGCGAGCGCGAGACGATGGTGGACATCGCATAGGCGAGATAGCGCTCGCCCAGCGCTTCGGCCAGCGGCGTCGGCCGGATCTCTCCGGTCGGGGCGGGGGCGGCGTGTTTCGGCATCAAGTTCCTCGGCGTAGTCAGAACAAAAACAACAACAGTGGGCGCTGCCCACACCCGCCAGGGGCCGTAAGGCCCCTGGACCCCGTTCCCTTTTAAAAGCGATCGACCAGGCGGGCGCGGGCGGGGGGAAGCGGGCCGGCATGGCGGTCGAGAAAATAACCGGTCAGGCGCAGGGCGTCACGGATCTCCGCCACAGAGCCTTCGCCGCCCCGGGTCAAAAACGGCGGCAGCGGCAGCAGGCGATCGCGCCAGGGCTCCCCCGCCGCCCGCGACACCGCGCGGCCGGTGCGGGGGCTGACATAGGCGAGGTCCTCGACCGTGCCACTGACGGCACAGGCCGACAGGTCGAGACCGAAGCCAAGATCGCGCAGCAGCGCCAGTTCGAAATGAACATAGACGCTGGCCCAGGATTCGGCCGGCAGGGCATCGAGCAAGGCGGCCAGGGCGGCGAAGGCGGCGGGCTGAGGCGCCCGCTCCGGCAGGGTCCGCTCGGCCAGGGCACACCCGGCGGCGAGGGCCGCCAGCCGCCCGGCATCGCCCAGCGCGGCGGCGGCATGGGCGGTCACCAATTCGACCTTGAGCGTCCCCATCTGCTCAGGCAGCCGAGCCCGCCACCACAACCGAACCCGATTGCCGACCTGCACCACCCCGCGCCGTTCGCGGGAGGCGATGCCATGCACCAGCCCGACGACCCGCCCATGCCCTTGGGTCAGACAACTGACGATCCCGGCATGCTCCCCGTGCCGGCGTACCGCGAGCAACAGGGCTTCGTCGTCCCATTCCATGCCGCCTCCGCCCAAGCTGAAAGACGCCGGGGGCGCATTCCCACCGAAGCAGGTCCAGGAGCCGCTGGCTCCTGGCGGGTGCGGGCAGAGCCCGCATTGTTTTTACCGTCAAACGTCGTAATCGAGCCCGATTTCCGAATAGGAATCGCGCTTTTCGCTCCAGTCTTCCCGCACCTTGACATGCAGGAACAGATGGATTCGCCGCTCCAGCAGCTCTTCCAGCTCGGCCCGCGCCGCCGCCCCGATCGCCTTGATCTGGCGCCCGCCCTTGCCGAGGACGATGGCCTTCTGACTGTCGCGCTCGACATAGATCACCTGATCGATGCGGGCGGAGCCGTCCTCGCGCTCCTGCCAGCGTTCGCTTTCGACGTGCAGCGAATAAGGCAATTCCTGATACAGCGCCAGAAACGCCTTCTCGCGGGTAATCTCCGCCGCCAGCAGCCGCTGGGGCAGATCGGAGACCTGATCCTCGGGGAACATCCACGGCCCCGGCGCGACCAGCCCGGCCAGATGGGTCAGCAGATCGCCCACCCCGTCCCCGGTCAGCGCGCTGACCATGAACACCGCCGAGAACAGCCCCTCGGCATGCAGGTCGGCGGTCAGGCTCAGCAGCTTGTCGCGGCGGATCAGATCGATCTTGTTGAGCACCAGCACCACCTGCCGCCCGGCTTCCTTGAGCTGGGCGATGATGGCGCGGGTGTCGTCGTCGAGGCCGCGCTGGGCATCGACCACCAGACAGACATGCTCGGCATCGGCGGCGCCGGTCCAGGCGGCGGCGACCATCGCCCGCTCCAGCCGCTTGCGCGGCTGGAAGATGCCGGGGGTGTCGGCCAGGATCACCTGGGCGGCGCCGACCAGGGCGATGCCGAGGACGCGGAAGCGGGTGGTCTGGACCTTGGGCGACACGATCGACACCTTGGTGCCGACCAGGGCGTTGACCAGGGTCGATTTACCGGCATTGGGGGCCCCGACCACGGCGACGAAGCCGCAGCGCGGCGTCTCGCCGCCAGCGGGGGCCACGTCGGTCGGCGGGGTCTCACACTCACTCATTCCATCACCTTCTTCAACAAAGCGGCGGCGGCGGCCTGCTCGGCCACCCGCTTCGACGGGCCGCGGCCGCTGGCCTCGGCCAGCCCGGCGACCACGACCGCCACCTCGAACACCGGATCGTGCGGCGGGCCTTCCGCCGCCACCACCCGATAGGCCGGCAGGGCGCGGCCGCGCCCCTGGGCCCATTCCTGCAACGCGGTCTTGGCGTCCTTGGGGGGCGCCGCCGTCTCTTCCATCTGTTCCGACCACTGGCCGCGCACGAAGGCGGCGGCGACCTCGTAGCCGGCATCGGCGAACAGCGCGCCGATCACCGCCTCGCAGGCATCGGCGAGGATGCCCTGGTTGCTGCGGCCGCCGGCCTCCTCGTCGCCCCGGGCCATCGCCAGATGGGGGCCGAGGCCGATCCGCTCGGCGACGCGGGCCACCGCCTCGCGCCGGACCAGGGCGGTGAAGCGCCGGGCCAGCGCCCCTTCCGGCTCGTCAGGATAGCGCCGGAACAGCATGTCGGCCACCACCAGACCGAGGACGCGGTCGCCGAGGAATTCCAGCCGCTCGTAATCGGGCTGGCGGCCCTTGCCGCGCCGGCCGTGATCGACGCTGGGATGGGTCAGGGCCTGGGTCAGCAGGTCGGGGCGGGCGAAGCGATGGCCCAGCGCCGCCGACAGGGGATGATCGGGCTGCATCGGCGCTACTCGATCTTCTGGAACAGGCGGGAATAGCGGATGCCCCACGGCCAGCGCCACACTTCCCACAGCGCGGCGCTGCCGTCGCCGGAGAAGAACAGGATCTCGGCGCGGCCGACCAGATTCTCGGCCGGGACGTAGCCGACCTCGGTCAGGAAGCGCGAATCCGCCGAATTGTCGCGGTTGTCGCCCATCATGAAGTAATGGCCGGGCGGGACGACATATTCCATCGTGTTGTCGGCCGGGCCGTTGTCGCCGAGGAACTCGATGATGCGGTGCTGGCGGCCGTTGGGCAGGGTCTCGATGTACTGGGGGGCGCGGATGATGTTGCCGTCGCGGTCGCGGTCGATGAAATCCTCGATCCGGTCGCGCTTGACCGGGGCGCCGTTGATGTGGAGCAGGCCGTTGATCACCTGGACGCGGTCGCCGGGCAGGCCGATCACCCGCTTGATGTAATCGACCTTGTTTTCGGTCGGCTTTTTGAACACCACCACGTCGCCGCGCTCGGGCACCCGCTCGAACAGCCGGCCGCCGCTGGGGCCAAGGCCGAACGGCATCGAATAGCGCGAATAGCCGTAGGCGTATTTCGACACGAACAGATAATCGCCGATCAGCAGCGACGGAATCATCGAGCCGGAGGGAATGTTGAACGGCTCGAAGGCGACGGTGCGGATCACGGCGGCGATCAGCATCGCGTAGATGATGGTCCGGATCGTCTCGACCATCCCGCTGGATTTGCCTCTGGACATCAAACAAACCGCCTAAAGCTTTGAAGAAAGAGGACGAACCGGTCGGATCGCCCCAAATCGGCCGCGCCGATCAAGCCAGCAGCCGACCGGCAAGTCAAGCCGCGTGGATGCCGGGGACCCGAACGGGGGCCGGCTGCGGGGCTGCCGCCCCGGTCTCCGCCCGAGGCGATGCCTCGGACTCCCTTTTCTTTCGGGCATGGTCAGGCGGGGACGGCGGAGAGAATCACCGTCGCCTCGGCCAGCGGGAATTCGTCGGTCATGGCGAGGTCGATCCGGGCGGCGTGGCCGGGCGGAACAAGCGCGGCCAGCCGGGCGGCGGCGCCGCCGGTCAGGGCGAGGCCAGGACGGCCGGCGCCGAGATCGACCACCCCGATGTCGCGCCAGAACACCCCCTCGGCGAAGCCGGTGCCGAGCGCCTTGGCACAGGCCTCCTTGGCGGCGTAACGCTTGGCGTAGGTGGCGGCGCGCAGGGATTCGGTGCGGGCCTCGGCGCGGGCGCGCTCGACCGGGGTGAACACCCGGTCGAGGAAGCGGTCGCCGAAGCGGGCGATCGAGCGTTCGATCCGGCGGATGTCGATCAGGTCGTTGCCGAGGCCAAGGATCACCGCGCCGGCTCCACCGGCAGCGGCCGCACCGCGTCCATCAGCCCGCGCATCCGGCCGATCGCGGCGTCAAGCCCGGTGAACACCGCCTCGCCGATCAGAAAATGGCCGATGTTGAGTTCGGTGATGGTCGCGATCGCCGCCACCGGCAGCACGGTATCGAAACCGAGGCCGTGGCCGGCATGGCATTCGAGCCCGAGCGCCTCGGCATGGGCGGCGGCGCGCACCACCCGTTGGAGTTCGGCCTCGCGCGCCGGGCCGGCGGCGGCGTTGCAATAGGCGCCGGTATGCAGCTCGACCACCGGGGCGCCGATGGCGCGGGCGGCGTCGAGCTGGACCGGCTCGGGCTCGACGAACATCGACACGCGGATGCCGGCGGCGATCAGGGGGGCGAGCAGTTCGCGCAGCGCCTCGCGCCGGCCGGCGACGTCGAGTCCGCCCTCGGTGGTGCGCTCCTCGCGCCGTTCGGGCACCACGCACACCGCGTGCGGCCTCAGCCGGGCGGCGATCGCCACCATTTCCGGGGTGGCGGCCATCTCCATGTTGAGCGGCAGGGCGATCTCGGCGCGCAGGCGTTCGATGTCGCGGTCGGTGATGTGGCGGCGATCCTCGCGCAGATGGGCGGTGATGCCGTCGGCCCCGGCGCGGGCGGCGGCGGCGGCGGCGCGCACCGGATCGGGATGGGCGCCGCCGCGCGCGTTGCGCAGGGTGGCGACGTGATCGATGTTGACGCCGAGGCGAAGACGACGGGGGGTCATCTCGGGCAAAGCTCCAGTCGGGGATAGGAACGGAAACGGCGGGGCGGGGGCGGGGCTCAGTTGCGGGCGCGCTCGACCGAGCTGATGGTCGGGGTGGCGCGCAGGGCGGCGATGACGTTGGTCAGGTGTTTGACGTCCCGCACCTCGATGTCGATGATCATCTCGAAGAAATCGTTGGTCCGGTTGGTGATCTTGAGGTTGGTGATGTTGCCCATGTTCTTGGCGATCACGGTCGAGACCGCGCCGAGCGCCCCGGGTTCGTTGGTGACGACCAGATCGATCCGGCCGACATGGGCCTTGTCGTCGGCATCGTCCCAGGCGACGTCAAGCCAGCGTTCGGGCTGATCGACGAATTGTTCGAGATTTTCGCAATCGATGGTGTGGATCGTCACGCCGCGGCCGGTGGCGACGATACCGACGATGCGGTCGCCGGGCAAGGGGTGGCAACAGCCGGCGAAATGCATCGCCATGCCGGGGATCAGCCCCTTGATCGGCATCGCCCCGGCCTTGTCGCGGCGCTCGGGCGGGCGGCCCTTCAGCGCGACGACATTGTCGGGACGGAGCTGGGCCGCCTTGGCCTTCAGCTCGGGGAACACCGAGACCAGCACCTCGCGCGCCGACAGCAGGCCCTCGCCCACCATCGCCACCAGATCCTCGACCGTGGCGGCCTTGTGGATCTTCAGCACCCCGTCGAGCGCCTTGTCGGTGGCGTCGTAGCCTTCCTGGCGGAAGGCGCGGGCCAGCATGCCGCGCCCCAGCTCGACATATTGGGTGCGCTGCTGGGTGCGGACGAAGCGGCGGATGCGGGCGCGGGCCTTGCCGGTGACGACGAAGCGTTCCCAGGTCGGGTTGGGGGTCTGCGCCTTCGAGGTGATGATCTCGACCTGATCGCCGTTCTGAAGCTCGGTCCGGAGCGGCAGGATGCGGCCGTTGACCTTGGCGCCGACGCAGGTGTCGCCGATCTGGGAATGGACGGCATAGGCGAAATCGACCGCGCAGGCCCCGCGCGGCAGGGCGATCAGGTCGCCCTTGGGGGTGAAGCAGAACACCTGATCCTGGAACATCTCGAGCTTGGTGTGCTCAAGGAATTCCTCGGGGTTCGAGGCGTGTTCGAGGATGTCGAGCAGCTCGCGCAGCCAGCGGTACTGGCGGCCGTCGGTCGGCTTGGCCGAGCCCTCGCGCTTGTATTTCCAGTGGGCGGCGACGCCGAGTTCCGACACCTCGTGCATCTCGTGGGTGCGGATCTGGATCTCGATCCGCTGGCGCTCGGGCCCGAATACCCCGGTATGCAGCGAGCGGTAGCCGTTGGGCTTGGGGACCGAGATGTAGTCCTTGAAGCGGTTGGGCACCATCGGATATTTCGAATGGATCACCCCCAGCGCGCGGTAGCAATCCTCGACCCCGTCCACCCCGACGCGGAAGGCCATGATGTCGGACAATTGCTCGAAGCCGACATTCTTGCGCTGCATCTTCTGCCAGATCGAGTAGGGGGTCTTTTCCCGCCCCGACACGGTGGCGTTGATCCCGGCCTCGGTCAGGATCTTGCGCAGTTCCTCCAGGATGCGGCCGATCAGGTCGCCGCCCTGCTCGCGCAGGAAGCCGAGCCGCGCCACGATCGAGGCGCGCGCGTCGGGATGAAGCTCGGTGAAGGCGAGATCCTCCAGCTCCATCTTGATTTCCTGCATGCCGATGCGCTCGGCCAGCGGGGCGTAGATCTCCATCGTCTCAAGCGCGATGCGGCGGCGCTTGTCGGGGTTCTTGATGTAATGCAGCGTCCGCATGTTGTGCATGCGGTCGGCCAGCTTGACCAGCAGGACCCGGATGTCCTCGCTCATCGCCAGCACCAGCTTGCGCAGATTCTCGGCCTGCTTGTTGTGGTCGGATTGCAGCTCGATCCGGTTGAGCTTGGTGACGCCATCGACCAGCCGGGCGATCTCGGCCCCGAACAGGCGTTCGATCTCCTCCAGCGTCGCCGGGGTGTCCTCGACGGTGTCGTGCAGCAGGGCGGTGATGATCGAGGCGAAATCGAGCCGGTAGCGGGTCAGGATGCCGGCGACTTCGATTGGATGCGAGAAGTAGGGATCGCCCGAGGCCCGCAATTGCGAGCCATGCATCTTCATCGCGTAAACATAGGCACGGTTGATCGCATCCTCGTCCGCGGCGGGATCGTAGGACTTGACACGTTCCACCAGTTCGAACTGGCGCATCATGCTGGGGCAGACTCCTTGCGCGGCCGGTCGGGCGACACCACCTCTGGCCCAAGTTTGACCGCCGCGGCGGCGGCGGAAAAGAGGAAACCGCGCAACCCGGCCCCCTTTTTTCACATCCCGTGCGTTGACATGGGACGGCGGTAAGGAATTATTGCAGACTTTCGGGCAGATTGGGCTACCACCCGTCTAAGCGCAAGCGGGGGACCAGGGGAAATCCATGTTCGCGATCATCGGCATCATCGTGATCTTCGTCAGCGTGATCGGCGGATACGCCGCGCCTGGCGGTCACCTCGACGTGCTGTTCCAGCCGTTCGAATGGGTCATCATCATCGGCGCCGCCGTCGGCTCGATGCTGATCGGCAACCCCAAATCCATCATCACCGGCATCGCCGCCAACATCGCCTTGATCTTCAAGGGGCCGCATCACGGCAAGGACGATTACCTTGAGATGCTGTCGATGATGTACGCGGTGTTCAAGCTGGCCAAGACCAAGGGCGATCTGGCGCTCGAAAGCCACGTCGAAAAACCCGACGAAAGCCCGCTGTTCGCCAAGTTCCCCAAGTTCAACGGCGACCACCACATCCGCACCTTCCTGTGCGACTATCTGCGGCTGCTGACCCTCGGCACCAGCAACGCCCACGAGCTTGAGACCATCATCGACGGCGAGCTTGAGGCCCACCACAAGCACTACCACGAGATTTCCCACGCCGTGAACCTGATGTCCGACGCGATGCCCGCCCTCGGCATCGTCGCCGCGGTGCTCGGCGTGATCCACACCATGGGCTCGATCACCGAGCCGCCCGAGGTGCTGGGCCACCTGATCGGCGCCGCGCTGGTCGGGACCTTCTCGGGCGTGCTGATCTCCTACGGCTTCGTCGCCCCGATCGCCCGCAACATGCAGTTGTGTTTCGATTCGGACCACTATTATCTGCTGGCGCTCAAGCATGGGCTGCTCGGCCACATGCAGGGCTACGCCCCGCAGGTGTCGATCGAATTCGCCCGCAAGATCCTGCCCGACGAACTGCGCCCGACCTTCCAGGAACTGGAAGAGACGGTGACCAACCTGCCGCCCGACTGACCGGTCGCCCTCCCCTCCTCCCCCTCCCCCCCGATAGAGGCACGCGACCATGGCCGAAAGCGGCGGCAACCCGATCATCATCAAGCGGATCAAGAAAGGCGGCGCCGGCCATCACGGCGGCGCCTGGAAGGTCGCCTACGCCGATTTCGTCACCGCGATGATGGCGTTCTTCCTGCTGCTGTGGCTGCTCAACGCCGTCACCGAGGAGCAATTGACCGGGGTGTCGAACTATTTCGCCCCGACCATGGCCTCGGACAGCACCAACGGCGCCGGCGGGGTGCTGGGCGGCCAGACCATCGGCGAGGGCGCCCAGGTCAACCAGACCTCCTCCCCGGCCCTGGTCCAGTCGCTGCCGCCCTCCTCGCTCAGCCAGGACGGCAACGACCTCTCCACCCCGGTCGAGCCCCAGGCCAGCCCCGACCAGCCCGGCAGCCCCGGCAGCGAGCAGGGCCAGCAGGGTCAGGGCCAGCAGGGCACGATCAGCGAGGAGCAGTTCAAGGAAACCATGGCCAAGCGCGAGCAGCAGCGTTTCGACAAGGCCAAGGAAGTGTTGCAGAACGCGGTCAAGGGCATCCCCGAGCTGAAGCAGTTCCAGGGCAGCATGCTGGTTGACAACACCCCCGAGGGGCTGCGGATCCAGATCACCGACCAGGAGGGGCTGGCGATGTTCCCCTCGGGCTCCAGCGCCCCCTATGGCCACACCCGCGCCATGCTCGACATGGTGGCGCGGGTGATCAAGCAATTGCCCGACAACCGCATCTCGATCTCCGGCAACACCGACGCGGTGCCGTTCCGCGATCCCTCCGGCTACACCAACTGGGAATTGTCGGCCGACCGCGCCCTCGCCTCGCGCCGGATCCTGGTCGCCGCCGGGGTGCCGGAAAACCGCATCGACCGCGTCGTCGGCCGCGCCGACCAGGACCCGCTCGACGCCAAGGATCCCAAGGCGGTGCGCAACCGCCGCATCAGCATCATCCTGCTGCGCGACAGCGATCTCGGCCCGACCGACTCGAAGACCCTGTCGGTGCCGATGACCCGGGGGAGCAAGCCCTGACCGAGCCGCGTCCCCTGCCCGGGCCGCTGCCGGACCGGCTGGCCTGGGACGATCCGTGGCGGTACCCGATTTACTATCTCGGCGTGACCCCGCGCCGGGTTTATGCTTACTGTCTCGATCTGGCGGTGGTCGGGCTGCTGTGGCTGATGGCCCTGGTCGCCGCCGTGATCGTCGGCGCCCTCAGTTTCGGCCTGCTGTGGCCGCTGCTGGCGGTGCTGCTCGGGCTGGTGCCGCTGGCCTATCACGTCGTCACCGTCGCCGGGCCGCGCGCCGCCACCTTCGGCATGCGCATCGCCGGCCTCCGGGTGATGTCGGTGCGGCCGGGCGCCGAGGCCAACGCCGGCCATCCCGCCTGGTGGCAGGCGCTGGCCCATGGCGCCGGGTTCTATCTGTCGGTCGCCGTCACCGGCAGCCTGATTTTGCTGGTGACGCTGTTCAATCCCCGCCGCCGCGCCCTGCATGACTGGCTGGCCGGGGTGGTGGTGGTCAACGATCCGGCCGGCTGGCGCTGAGCGCCGTTCCGGCGGTTTTTGACCGCTCCCCCCAGACGAAGGTTTGCAGCGGCGCCGGGGATCCCCATATCGGGGTCAGCGGGCCGACGATCCCGGCGGCGCCAAGGCAGTCCCCGCGTGGGAAGAGGATCGCTTTCCGGAATCGAGACGATGGATCATTTCCCTCTCAAGCGACCACATTTCTTCTTCACCACCGCGCCGCTGCCCTGCCCCTACGTGGCCGGGCGGCTGGAGCGCAAGATCGTCACCGAGCTGAACGGCCCCGACGCCGACGGCCTGCACGAGGCGCTGTCGCGCGCCGGCTTCCGCCGCAGCCACTCGATCGCCTACACCCCGGCCTGCCCCGGCTGCGCCGCCTGCATCCCGGTGCGGATCGTCGCCGACCGCTTCACCCCCAGCCGCACCATGCGCCGCATCGCCCGCGCCAACGCCGAGCTGGTCGCCCGCAAGGTCCCCGCCCGCGCCACCGCCGAGCAATACCGCCTGTTCGCCCGCTACCAGGAATCCCGCCATGCCGGCGGCGACATGGCCCTGATGGGGTTCTACGATTACCGCTCGATGGTCGAGGACAGCCCGGTCGATACCTTCCTGATCGAGTTCCGCCAGCCCGACGGCACCCTGGTCGCCACCTGCCTCGCCGACCGGATGCGCGACGGGCTGTCCGCCGTCTACAGCTTCTTCGATCCCGATCTGCACCACCGCAGCCTCGGCACCCAGGTGGTGCTGTGGCTGATCGAACGCTCGCGCGAAATCGGGCTGCCCTACGTCTATCTCGGCTACTGGATCGCCGACAGCCGCAAGATGTCCTACAAGGCCCGCTTCCAGCCGCTCGAAGCCTTCGGGCCGGAGGGATGGCACGCCTTCGAGCCCGCGCCGCCGCCGGCCGCCACCCTCGACTGAGGAAACTTCGGCACGCCGAGCCAAGGGGCGGGGCGCCCCTTGGCGATCCCCGCCCGAGGGCCGAAGGCCCTCGACCCAATTAGCGGCGCGAGGGGGTGAGGCCGAGCAGCAGCCAGGTCGCCAGGGCGAACAGGGCAATCTGGCAGGCCATCGGCAGGGCGGTGCCGTCGTGGATCAGGCCGGACAAGGCGCCGGCGAGCGCGCCGATCAGGAATTGTAGGATGCCGAGCAGGGCCGAGGCGGCCCCGGCGGCGGTCGGGAACGGCTGCATCGTCATCGCGGTGACGATCGGGAACAGCAGGCCAAGGTTCGACAGGCTGACCAGCAGCAGGGCGAAGAACAGCGGAAAGCCGCCCCAGCCGGTCCAGGCGCAGGCCACCAGCCCGAATCCGCCCGCCACCGCCACCAGACTCGCCAGCCGCAGCAGCGGCGCGGCGGCGCGGTGCTGCAACAGCCAGCGGCTGGCCAGCGCGCCGCCATACAGCACCAGCGACACCGCTCCGAACAGCAGGCCGAACCGGCCCGGCGGCACGCCATAGACGGTGATGAACACCAGCGACGAGCTGGTGATGTAGCTGAACAGCATCCCGAACGAACAGCCCAGCGCCAGCGCCGGGGCCAGGAAGGCGCGCCGGCTCAGCACCCAGGCGTAGGTGCGCAGCAGCCCGGCCGCCGGACGGGTGGCGGCGGGGGACAGCGTCTCCGGCACCAAGGCGGCGGTCAGGACGAAGCTGGCGGCGCCGATCGCGGCGATCGACCAGAAGATCGGCCGCCACCCCACCGCCTCGAACAGCAGCCCGCCCAGCACCGGCGCCACCACCGGGGCGATCCCGCCGATCAGCATGGTCAGGGCGTAGAAGCGCGCCGCCTCGGCCTCCTCGAACAGGTCGCGCACGATCGCGCGCGGCACCACCGACCCGGCCGAGCCCGCCACCCCCATCACGAAGCGGGCCGCCAGCAGCAGTTCAATCGAGTCGGTCAGGGCGCACAGGATCGAGGACAGGGTGAACAGCAGGCAGCCGGCCAGCAGGGGCAGGCGGCGGCCGATCCGGTCGGCCAGACTGCCCCACAGCACCTGTCCCGCCGCCAGCCCGAGCAGGAACACCGCCAGCGTCATCTGCACCGTGCCGACCGGGCAGGACAGCTCGGCGGCGATGGCGGGAAAGGCCGGCAGATACATGTCGATCGCGAACGGACCGAACGCCGAGGCCAGCCCCAGCGCCCAGGCCAGCCGCACCGGATCGGGCGCCGGGCCCCCCACCGTGGTCTGCGTCACCGGATCCCCTTTCCCCGCGATGGCCGGAGGCGGCATTATAGCCGGCCCCCGCCCGCCGCCAACCCCGCCGGAGCCCGATGAACGCCCCCGCCGTCACCGACTGGCACGCCCACTGGATCCCGCCCGAGGCGCTGGCGCTGCTGGCCGGCCGCGCCACCCCGCCCTGCCTGATCCGCGACGGCGCCGCCCGCCGCCTGCGCCTGCCCGACGGCCGCGCCCCGGCGGTCAAGGAGGCCCAGCTCGACCTCGACGCCCGCCGCGCCGCGCTCGACCAGGCCGGGATCGACCGGCAAGTGCTGTCGCTGGCGGTGATCGCCGGGATCTTCCCCGCCGCCCTGCCGCCGGACCTCGAACAGGCGGTGGCCGAGGCGACCAATCGCGGCTTCGCCCGCCTTGCCCGCGAATCCGGCGGCCGCTTCGGCGGGCTCGCTTTGCTGCCGACCGCCGACCCCGACCGGGCGGCGCGGCTGCTGGCGATCGCGGTGGAGGAGCAGGGGCTGGAGGGCGGCATGCTGCCGGCCGACGCCTTCGCCGACGATGCCACCGCCGACCGCTTTCGCCCGGTGCTGGCGGCGGCCCACCGCCTGCGCACCCAGCTCTTCGTCCATCCCGGCCCGATCTCCGGCCGCCCCTGGCCGGCGGGCGGCGACGACCCGCTGGCGATGATCCGCCGCCGCGCGGTCGGGTTCCAGGACAGCCTGACCGCCGCCGCGATCACGCTGGATTACACCGGCCTGCTTGATCCCTACCCCGAGGCGCGGATCCGCCTCGCCAACCTCGCCGGCACCCTGCCGCTGCTGGTGGAACGGATCGCCCTGACGGCGGAACGGATGGGCCTGCCGCCGTCACGCGCCGACGGCCGCCCGCGCCACATCCTGGCCGATACCGCCTCGTTCGGCGCGGCTTCGCTGACCCTGGCCGCCCGCACCCTCGGCGCCGACCGGCTGGTGTTCGGCAGCGACTGCCCGGCGCTGACCCTCGACCCGGCCCGCGCCGCCGTCGCCGGGGCCGACCTCACCGCGACCGAGCGCGATACCCTGCTGCGGGGGGAGGCTCTCGCCTGAGCGCCAAGGGGCGCGCCCCTTGGCAATCCCGCGAAGGGCCACCGGCCCTTCACCCGTGGGATCCAAGGGCCTTGCGGCCCTTGGCGGGGGTGCGGGGGCGGCGCCCCCGCGTTTCAGGCCTTGGGGGCGACCTCGGCCCAGACCTTCTCGGCGATGGCGCGATAGGCCCGCGCGTGGGGGCCGTCGGGCTGGGCCAGCACGATCGGATTCCCCTCGTCGCCGCCCTGGCGGATGGCGATGTCGAGCGGCACCTCGCCCAGGAACGGCACGCCCAGGCGTTCGGCCTCGGCCCGCGCCCCGCCATGGCCGAACAGATGGGCCTCGTGGCCGCAGTTGGGACAGACGTAGCTGCTCATGTTCTCGACGATGCCGAGCACCGGCACCTCGACCTTGCGGAACATCACCAGCGCCTTGGCGGCGTCGATCAGCGCGAGGTCCTGCGGGGTCGAGACGATCACCGCCCCGGCCAGCCGGGCGCGCTGGGCCAGGGTCAGCTGGGTGTCGCCGGTGCCGGGGGGCAGATCGACCACCAGCACGTCGAGCGGACCCCAGGCGACGTCGCGCATCAATTGCTCGACCGCGCCGGCAACCATCGGGCCGCGCCACACCACCGGGGCGTCGGGCGGCACCAGGAAGCCGAGCGACATGCAGGCCAGCCCGTGGCGGTAAACCGGCTGGAGCGCCGCCGCCTCTTCCGGCTGGCCCTCGATCCCCAGCATCAGCGGCAGCGACGGCCCGAACAGATCGGCGTCGAGCAGGCCGGTGGCCAGCCCCATCGCCCGGAAGCTCAGCGCCAGATTGACGGCGGTGGTCGATTTGCCGACCCCGCCCTTGCCCGAGGCCACCGCGATCACCGCGCCGATCTGGCCGAGCAGCCGGGGCGGCGCCGCCGGCTCGGCCGGGGCGGCGCGCTCGGCGGTCAGCACCGCCGTCACCGCGACGATTCCGGGCACGGCGCGCACCGCCGCCTCGGCCGCGGCGCGCAGCTGTTCCAGCGCGGGGGCGGTTTCGGGGGTGGCGGCCAGGGTGAAGGCGACCTTGCCGCCGCGCAGGCTGAGCCCACCGACCCGGCCGCTGGCGACGATGTCGCCGCCGCCATCGGGATCGGCCAGGGTGGCGAGGGCGCGCAGGATCTGGGCTTCGGTCGGGTCGGCCATGACGTCTCCGGTACAGGGGGAAGGCCCGCCGGGGCGGGCCAAGGCTGCCGGGGCGGCCCGCCCCGACCCGTCAGATATGCCACCCGCGACCGGCGTTGCAAAGACCCCGGCCGACCGCGCCGGGGCGCCCGCCCCCGGTCCCCGCCCGACTTTTCCGGGCCGAGCCGCGTTGCACCTTGCGGAATCCTCCCCTATCTTCCCCCGGAAAGGGAGCCGGCTCCGGCCGCGCCCCCCTTCTGGTTCGACCCAGCCGGCGGCCGGCGCGGCGGTGACGGCGCCCGGCCCGACTTTGGCGCAGAAGAGGATAACTGGATGGCTTGGAATCCGCGCGGCGGCGATGGCGGCGGCCCCTGGGGCAGCGGCGGGGGCAGCGGAGGCGACGGCGGCGGCCCGTGGGGCCGTCCCGGCGGCGGCCCGGGCGGTGGTCAGGGCCCCGACATCGACGAGTTCATCCGCCGTGGCCAGGAGATGCTGCGCCGCGCCATGCCGGGCGGCGGCTTCGGCGGCCGGGGCGTCGCCACCCTGGCGGTGCTGGCGGCGCTGGCCGCCTGGGCCGCCACCGGCATCTACAAGGTCAGCCCCGACGAGCAGGGCGTGGTGCTGCGCTTCGGCAAGTGGATCGACACCACCGAGCCCGGGCTGCATTACCGCCTGCCCTACCCGATCGACAGCGTGCTGCTGCCCAAGGTCACCAAGGTCAACCAGCTCCAGATCGGCTACCGCTCGGCCGGCGATCCCCGCATCGAGCGCACCGCGATCAGCCGCAACGTCCCCGAGGAAAGCCGGATGCTGACCGGCGACGAGAACATCGTCGAGGCCGATGCCGCCGTGTTCTGGCGGATCAAGGACGCCGGCAAGTTCCTGTTCAGCGTGCGCGACCCCGAGATCACCGTCCGTCTCGCCGCCGAAAGCAGCCTGCGCGAGGCGATCGCCCGCAACCCGATCCAGGCCGCCCTGTCCGACAAGCGCGAGCTGATCGCCCTTCAGGCCCAGCAGGAACTGCAACGCCTGCTCGACAGCTTCGACGCCGGCATCGAGATCCAGCAGGTCCAGTTGCAGAAGGTCGATCCCCCCGCCGCGGTGATCGACGCCTTCAACGACGTCCAGCGCGCCCGCGCCGACCAGGAACGCGCCCGCAACGAGGCCGAGGCCTACCGCAACGACATCATTCCCCGCGCCCGCGGCGAGGCCGAACGGCTGGTCCAGGAGGCCCAGGCCTATCGCGAGCAGGTGGTCAACCTCGCCCAGGGTGACGCCAAGCGCTTCCTCGCCGTGCTCGGCGCCTACAAGCAGGCGGAGGACGTCACCGCGCGCCGCCTCTACATCGAGACCATGGAGGAGGTGGTGAAGAAATCGACCCGGATCGTGATCGACCCGGCCGCGCGCGGCGCCCAGGGGGTGGTTCCCTACCTGCCGCTGCCTGAGCTGAAGAAGGGAGGCGCGAAATGATCCGCGCCCTGCCCTACGCCGCCGCCGCCGCGATCCTGGCGCTGATCCTCGCCGCCTCGTCGCTGTTCGTGGTCGATCAGACCGAGCAGGCCCTGGTGCTGCGCTTCGGCGCCCACCGCGCCACCATCAAGGATCCCGGCCTGCACGTCAAAATCCCGTTCATCGAGGACGTGGTCCGCTACGACAACCGGCTGCTGTCGCTCGATCCGCCCGACGAGCAGATCATCCTCGGCGACCAGAAGCGCATCGTGGTCGATACCTTCACCCGCTTCCGCATCGCCGACCCGCTGAAGTTCTATCAGGCGGTGCGCAGCGAGAGCCAGGCCCGCACCCAGTTGTCCCAGATCGTCTCCTCGGCGATGCGGCGGGTGCTCGGTCAGGTGATGCTGCCCTCGCTGCTGTCGGACGAGCGTTCCGGCATCATGGGCCAGATCGAGAAGGAGGTGGCCGAACGCGCCAGCCGTGAACTCGGCCTCCAGATCGTCGATGTCCGCCTGCGCCGGGCCGACCTGCCGGAGGAAACCAGCCAGTCGATCTACGACCGGATGAAGTCCGAACGCGAGCGGCAGGCCAAGGAGGCCCGCGCCCAGGGCTATGAATGGTCGCAGCAGATCCGCGCCCGCGCCGAACGCGAGCGCACCGTGCTGCTGGCCGAGGCGCAGCGTCAGGCCCAGATTGAGCGCGGCCAGGGCGACGCCGAAGCCAACCGGGTCTATGCCGAGGCGTTCGGCAAGGATCCGCGCTTCTTCAACCTCTATCGCTCGCTCCAGGCCTATCGGGACTCGCTCGGCGACGGCAACACCACCCTGGTGCTGTCGCCCGACAGCGAGTTCCTGCGCGTGCTCAACGCCGGGCCGGGCGGGGCGCGCCAGTAAGCCGGACCGGCGGCGCGGCCCCGGCCGCGCCGCCGTGCCCCGTCACGTCCGTTCGGGCCGGCCCGTCGGTTTTCCGCGTCCCTTTTCAGGAGGGTTTCGACCGGTGTTCATCTCCCGCCCTTCCCCCACCGCCGCCCGCCCGGGCCGGCTCGCGCCGCTGGCGCTGGCGCTGTTCGGCCTGGTGGTGCTGCTGCTGCCGGGGGCCGCCCCGGCCGCCCCGGTACCGGACAGCTTCGCCAATCTGGCGGAAAAGCTGCTGCCCAGCGTGGTCAACATCTCCACCACCCAGACCGTGCGCAATCCGCACGGGGCGATGGAAATGCCGCAATTCCCGCCCGGCTCGCCGTTCGAGGAATTCTTCCGCGACTTCATGGAACGCCAGCAGGGCGGCGACGACCGCCCGCACAAGGCCAATTCGCTCGGCTCGGGCTTCATCATCGACCCGGCCGGCTACATCGTCACCAACAACCACGTCATCGCCGACGCCGACGAGATCAGCGTCAAGCTGCATGACGACAGCGTGTTCCAGGCCACCGTGGTCGGCCGCGACCCCAAGGTCGATCTGGCCCTGCTGAAGATCGATCCGGGCAAGAAGACCCTGGTCCCGGTCGCCTTCGGCAATTCCGACGAGGCCCGGGTGGGCGACTGGGTGCTGGCGATCGGCAATCCGTTCGGCTTCGGCGGCACCGTCACCACCGGCATCGTCTCGGCCCGCGCCCGCGACATCAACGCCGGCCCCTACGACGATTTCATCCAGACCGACGCCCCGATCAACCGGGGCAATTCCGGCGGGCCGATGTTCAACATGAAGGGCGAGGTGATCGGCATCAACGCGGCGATCATCTCCCCCTCGGGCGGCTCGATCGGGATCGGCTTCGCCATCCCCAGCGCGCTGGCCACCCCGGTGATCGACGATCTGCGCAAGTACGGCAAGGTCCATCGCGGCTGGCTGGGGGTGCGGATCCAGTCGCTCGACGCCGACATGGCCGAGGCGATGGGCCTGCCGGATTCGCACGGGGCGCTGGTGGCCTCGGTCGATCCGAACGGCCCGGGCCAGAAGGCCGGGCTCAAGAACGGCGACGTGGTGCTGCGCTTCGACGACCGCGACATCCCCGAGATGCGGCGCCTGCCGCGCGTGGTGGCCGCCACCCCGATCGGCAAGAAGGTCGAGATGGTGGTGTGGCGTGACGGCAAGAAGGTGACGCTGGGCGCCACCGTCGGCGAGATGCCCGAGGATCCGGCCGAGAAGCTGGCCCGGACCAAGGGCGGCAAGGACAAGCCGGCCCAGCCGCGCGAGGGCAGCCAGGCGATCCCCGGCACCGGCCTGACCGTGGCCACCCTGACCCCGCCCCTGCGCGAACGCTTCGGGCTGGGCGAGGATTCGAACGGGGTGGTGGTAACGGAGATCAAGGGCGACAGCGCGGCAGCCGAGAAGGGCCTGCGCCCGGGCGACCTGATCATCGAGGCCGACCACAAGCCGATCCGCGCCCCGCAGGAGCTGGCCAAGGCGGTCGAGGACGGCCGTCGCGCCAACCAGCGTTCGCTGCTGCTGCGGGTCGAGAACCCTCAGCAACTGCGCTACATCGCCCTGCCGCTGGGCGAAGCCAAGCGGTAACGGCCGTCACCGGCGGGCTGCCGCCCGCCAACCCGCCCGGGGCGATGCCTCCGGACCTCCCTTTTTTTTCAAAAAAGAAGGGGGGCCGGGGCCTCGCCCCGGGCGGGTGCGGGCGGCAGCCCGCCGCTTTGCCACCACACCCCCCTTCCGTTGTTGCGCTTGACGCGAGGACCCGTTTCGCGGCCAATCTGCACTGCAACATCCAACCAGAACCGGGAGACCTTCATGCCCACCTTCGTTCCGCCGGTCCGCGACATGCAGTTCGTCATCGAGGAGATCGGCGCGCTCGACCGCATCGCCGCGCTGCCCGGCTATGGCGAGGCGACCCGCGATCTGGTGGCGGCGGTGCTGGAGGAAGCCGGCCGCTTCGGCGCCGGCGAGCTGGCCCCGCTCAACCCGGTCGGCGATCGCCAGGGCTGCCGGCTCGACGCCGGCAAGGTCCGTCTGCCCGACGGCTTCGCCACCGCCTATGCCCGCTTCGTCGAGGGCGGCTGGAACGCCGTCGCCTTCGATCCCGAATTCGGCGGCCAGGGCCTGCCCTGGCTGGTCGCCACCGCCGTGCAGGAGGTCTGGCACGCCGCCAACATGGCGTTCGGTCTGATCCCGATGCTGACCCAGGGCGCGGTCGAGCTGCTGTCGCTCCATGGCGACCCCGATCAGAAGGCCCTGCTGTTGCCCAAGCTGGTCAGCGGCGAATGGACCGGGACGATGAACCTCACCGAACCCGGCGCCGGTTCCGACCTCGGCGCCCTGCGCACCCGCGCGGTCCGGGACGGCGACCACTACCGCATCACCGGCCAGAAGATCTTCATCACCGCCGGCGAACATGACGCCGCCGCCAACATCGTCCATCTGGTGCTGGCCCGCCTGCCCGACGCGCCCCCCGGCCCGAAGGGGATCTCGCTGTTCGTGGTGCCGAAATTCCTGGTCAACGCCGATGGCAGCCTGGGCAAGCGCAACGACGTCACCTGCCTCAAGCTCGAACACAAGCTCGGCATCCATGGCAGCCCGACCTGCGTGATGGCCTTCGGCGAGGACGAGGGGGCGATCGGCACCCTGGTCGGGCGCGAGAACCAGGGCCTCGCTTTGATGTTCACCATGATGAACAACGCCCGCCTCGCCGTCGGCCTTCAGGGCGTCGCCGTCGCCGAGCGCGCCGCCCAGAAGGCGGTCGCCTATGCCCGCGAGCGGGTGCAGGGGGTCGCCCCCGGCCGCGACGCCCCCGGCCCGATCCTGCACCATCCCGACGTCCGGCGGATGCTGATGACCCAGCGCGCCCTGACCGAGGCCGGCCGCGCCCTGACCTATTTCACCGCCGCCCAGCTCGACCTCGCCCGCCACGCCCCCGACAAGGCCGAGCGCGCCGCCGCCCACGCGCTGGTCGATCTGCTGATCCCGGTGGTCAAGGGCTGGGCCACCGCCAACGGCGTCACCGTCGCCGATCTCGCCGTCCAGGTGTTCGGCGGCATGGGCTATGTCGAGGAATCCGGCGTCGCCCAGCATCTGCGCGATGCCCGCATCGCCCCGATCTACGAGGGCACCAACGGCATCCAGGCAATGGACCTGATCGGCCGCAAGCTGATCCGCGACCAGGGCGCGGCGATGGACGCCCTGCTCGCCGCGATCGACACGACCCTGGCCGAACTGGCCGCCCGGCCCGACGACGCCGACCTCGCCCCGGTCCGGCACGGTCTCGCCGCCGGTCGCGCCGCCCTGGCCGACAGCGTCGCCCTGATCCTGCGCGCGCAGGCCGGCGACCCCGCCTTCGCCGGGGCGGTGGCGACGCCGTTCCTCGACCTGACCGGGGTGGTGGCCGGCGGCTGGATGGCGGCGCGGATGGCGCTGGCCGCCACCCGCCGCCTCGCCGAGGGGGCCGAGGACCAGGCCTTCCTCGCCGCCAAGCGCACCACCGCCCGCTTCTACGCCGAGCAGATCCTGCCCCGCGCCGGCGGGCTGGCGGCGATGGTCGCCGCCGGCGCCGCCAGCGTCACCGCCCTGCCGGCCGACCTGTTCTGAGCCGCCCGGCCGCTTTCTCCCCCCGCCGCAAGGCGGGGGTGAGTTTCGCTGTTCGCCGTCGCGGGGGATGTCTATAATCCCCCGCGATGTCGCAAATCACACGCTATATTCTGCGCCAGCTCGCGGTGGGGATGCTGTTCGTCTCCCTCGCGCTGGCGGCCATCCTCTGGTTGACCCAGTCGTTGCGATTCATCGAGATGATCGTCAACAAGGGTCTGTCGGTGCTCGCCTTCCTTGAACTGACCCTGATGCTGATGCCGGGCTTCCTGGTGGTGATCCTGCCGGTGTCGCTGTTCGGGGTGGTGCTGTTCACCTACAACCGCCTGATCGCCGACCGCGAACTGGTGGTGCTGCGCGCCGCCGGCCTCAGCCATCTCGCCCTGTCGCGCCCGGCCCTGCTGCTGGCCGGGACGGTGGTCGTGCTCGGCTATCTGCTGACCTGCTGGCTGATCCCGCTGACGGTGCGCGACTTCCACCAGATGCAATGGACCATCCGCAACGACATCGGCACCGTGCTGTTGCAGGAAGGGATGTTCAACAAGTTCGGCGACGGCCTGACCATCTATGTCCGCGCCCGCACCCCGGCCGGCGAGCTGACCGGCATCCTGGTGCATGACCAGCGCAACCCGCGCCGGCCGGTGACGATCATGGCCGAGCGCGGCGCCCTGGTGATGACCCCGACCGGCCCCCGGGTGCTGATGGTCAACGGCAACCGCCAGGAACTGCCGCCCGGCACCGGCCAGCTGTCGCTGCTGCATTTCGACAGCTACACCGTCGATTTCGACACCGCCAAGACGGTCAAGGGCGAACGCTTCCGCGACGCCCGCGAACGCGGACTCGACGAATTGTGGGCGGCCGATCCGAACGAACTGGGGCCGAACGAATATCGCCGCTTCCGGGTCGAGCTGCATTCGCGCCTGACCTCGCCGCTCTACGCCCTCGGCTTCACCCTGGTCGCCTGCGCCATCCTGCTGACCTCGGGCTTCAACCGGCGCGGCCAGATCGCCCCGATCCTGACCGCGGTGGCGGCGATGGTGGGGATCCAGGCGGTCGCCCTCGGCGCCTCCAACCTCGCCACCGGCAATCTGGCCTTCGTGCCGGCGATCTATCTGGCCGCCCTGATCCCGATCGCCGCCGGTGGATGGCAGCTGGTCCGCCCGCCCTGGCCGGTCCGCCGTCCGCGTTCCGTTGTTGCCCCCGTGCCCCCCACCCTGTAGAAGCCGGCCCGAGATCTCCGAGGTGACCTTGTCCCGCCCCCCGCTGCTGCTCGCCCTGCTCGCATCGACCACCGCCCTGACCGGGGTGGCCTGGGCCGATACCGAGTCCGGTCAGGCCTATCCCGAAGTCGGCTCGTGGGGCCAGGCCTGGGGCGACGACGAGGCCGCCCCGTCTTCCGCCGCGCCCGTGCCCGTCGCCCCATCTCCCGTCGCCCCATCTCCCGTCGTCCCGTCTCCCCTCGCCGCGCCGCGCCCGGCCGTCCCCGACGCGCCGCTCGGCAGCCGGCTGCGGCCCGAGGTCGCGGCGGCCCCCGCCCCCCGCGCCGCGCGCACCGCC